>CANJPN010000369.1 GCA_947475855.1 Bradyrhizobiaceae bacterium | reverse complement strand
TAGCTGACTCTCTTCAGGGGATTGCGGGATCGAGACGCGACGCCTTTTTGGCGACGAGCGGCTCCGATCCGAACTCGAGAGACAGTTGGGCACCATGTTGGACGGCGTCGGAACGGGTCGCACTGGTCGCCAGAACGCTGCGAAGAGTGACGCTGCGCATGCCATCGACGATTGGTACGAGGCCCCGCGCGAGAGCAAGGACTGGACGAAGCTCGTCCTGATCGCGGGCCTGGGAATTCTTTCGTGGGTTGCGACCTACGTCGGCATGCTCGAGCTGATCGAGGCCAACATCGGCGACCTGCCTCTCATCCATAAGATCATCGTCGGCTTCTCCGTCGGCATGCTGATGATGATGATCGTCTGGCTGCTCGACCAATTGTTCGCGCCATTGCCGCTCTTCACAAGGGCGCTCTACGCCTTCGGCTACATTTTCCTGAGCGTGATTTCGGTCGGCTTCGGGTTCGGGTTCTATTGGAAGGTGCTGGAGAGCCGGTCGGAGGCTTCGCGGTCGGCAGAAGGAGCGGTGGGGCAAGTTCAAACCGCACTTCTCGGTGCTTCGACCCGCCTCGACCAGTTGCAGCAGACGCTCGATTCACTCACAACGATTTCCCGGCAGAAGGCCGAAAACGAGCGCAACACCGGCACCTCATGCCCCGCCTCGCGCGCAGGCGATGGCCCCCGGCGCAAGATGCGGGAGGACGATGCGGCGCGATTCGGGTTCGCCGGCGACTTCGTCAAGGCTCGTGCCTCGACCGTAAAAGCAGAGATCTCGGCGCTTGAAGCCGACCTCATCAAAATCACGCGCGACGACAAGTCGATCGTCGATGCCAAGTCCGGCACGCGCAACGAATTCATGCGGGCGCTGAGCCGGAAGCTGGACGCGACCGTCACCGGATTCAATGCATTCCGCACCGATCCGCAACTCAAGCAGATCCGCAGCGATCTGGCCGAGCGAGCGGATAAATCGACATTCGCGGATACCAAGGGCGGCAGCTACACCTGTCCCGATGCTCAGCTTTCGGGCGCGCTGAAGGGCGTCGTGCGCGCCATCGACGGCCTACCCGACATCGAAAAGCCGAAAATCGCTACCGTGGAAGGCGCGGAAGCCACCATCGAGGCATTCCGGCGGCTGACCGCGACGTTCCACGGCCTGCTGTCATTCCGGATGCCGCCGTCGGCCGACGAGCAGCGCGAATTGCAGAAGAAGGCAGTGCAGTCGGTCGAGAACCCACAGGCGGCCGCGCGTGCCGCCGCTGCCACGAACGAACAGTCAGGCCTGTCGAAACGGGACTACGTGCCGCTCGCGGTCGCTCTGTTCGTCGATCTGTGCCTGCTGCTCGTGTCCATGGGCCGGCCGATCAACCGGCTTCAAAGCCTCGTTCCGAAGATGCGTGACGCCGAGCGGGGGCCTGTCATCCAGATCCTTTCGCGGTTCAGCGAAATACATCGCGACGAGAAGATGCGCGAGAACTTCGAGGTACTGCGGCACGTCGTGTTCGACTATGCAGGGGCCTACTACGTTGCCGTGCCGCTCGATGCGCCATTCGTCGAGACCCGACGCGAGCAGGTCGTCGACGCCACGACGCGGAAGGCGAAGCTCGTGACGCGCCAAATTGCGCTGCCGGCTGGGCGCCGCGAAGAGCTTCGCGTCGAGGCGCACCTGATCTCGAACCTTTTCACCAGCTTCGAGAAGGACAATGTTTTCAAGCGGGTGATGTGGCTCAACACGGATTCGGCACGGCGGCGGCTGCAGCAGCAAGGCAGCAAGTTCGCCAACGCGGAAGCGTTTCGGATCTACCGGTTCTCGGACGGAGCGTGGTCGGAGATCATCCTTGGCGCCGTCATGGGCGCTGCGCGGCGGGTCGAGATGCGGCGTGCGCAGGGCGTCGATGACGCCAACCGGCGCGAGCCGACACTGGATTCCCTCATCGACCGAATGCGGCAGGCCGAGGTGGAAGCCGAGGCGGAGCGATATGTGCCTGCGCCGAAGCCGATGTATGAGCATCGTCGCGGATACATGCCGGCTGAAGCGCCGATCGATCCGGAAATCGCGGCACGCTACGGCCCCTATGCCGGCCGGGCTCAGGCTGAGCAAGACACCGATTTCGCGCGGTTGGCTGCTGCGGACGAAGCAAGACATGCCAACAACAATACGCGGCCAGGGCCCAGTCGCCGTCAGACCGGCTATCCCGATGCCGACCTAGCGGAGAGGCCGGTCGCGAATTTCATGAAGCCGGATTTCGTGGCGACGGAAGCGCCCAACGTCCTTCCATTCAAGCAGCAGCTAGCCGCTCCTCGGACCACCAGCGACGAATTCCTGCCCGAAACGGATGAAATGCGAATGCCGAACATCATCGCCCGTGGCCAGACCGCGCTGGCCACCAAGATCGACGAGGTTGCACCGCC
This sequence comes from Bradyrhizobiaceae bacterium, assembly GCA_947475855.1. Taxonomy (GTDB): domain Bacteria; phylum Pseudomonadota; class Alphaproteobacteria; order Rhizobiales; family Hyphomicrobiaceae; genus CAMDPA01. Next base: position 3,963 of record CANJPN010000369.1, on the reverse strand, counting down.
TTCGACGATCGAGCCGCAGGCCGTTACGGTGACTGCGACCGAGCGCCGGTTCTCGTTCGAGCTGCCACTCAACGATCAACGGGTCTCGCAGGGCATCTACGGCATTTCAGGCATCCTGCGGCAGCATGCCCCGGTCGAGGTGCGGCAACAGTTGGAGCCGATAGCCCCGACCGTCGCCAATACGGCCGAAACAACCCCGAATATCGCTGCGCCGACAACAGCCTACACCGCGCAGCCGGCCGTTTCGGAACGCAGCATGGCGCTGGCACTGCCCGCACCCATCCGGGAGCACGAACACCGCGGCTGAACCGGGTAGCAAGCCGCCTTCAAAATTCGGACGCTCCTTTCCAGCGATTTGCTCGATCCTGGGGCAGCCGGAAATACTTATTTAACCCTGTAGAGTCTTTAATACGTCGTACAACAAGACGGCTCAAGCAGCGGCTGCCCACTCCGCTGTCGAGCCGTGAAAGAGGGAACTGGCATGAACCGTAAGATCGCACCATTCATCGACATCGTGCGCCTCGAGGACAAGGAAGCCAAACTCAAGTCCTTTGTGCGTAGTGTTGTCGAGCAATCGCAATTGCGGTGCGAGACCGACGAAGCAGCCAACACAGTCCTTCTGATCGCGCGGTCGATCGACAGCCCTGTCGCCAAAGCCGTCGCCTCACTCGTCCGCGAAGGCGCTATTACCATCCCCGTGAAGCTGATCCTTGCGCTCCCGCCACGCCAGGAAGTCGAGGGCGACAATTCGCACGATACGTTCACCGCACTCGTCGGCTCGAACGGCGGGCGCATCATCCGCGACGTGCGCTTGTTCGATGCGCACGAGCAGCTCGTGCTTGGACCGTCCGCGAGCTGGGTCGGCGATTGCATGCGCCGCGATCCCATGAAGCGTGACGCCTTCGAGTGCTACGCCTCCGACTGCAACAAGACTGCCGGCTGGGCGAAAACTTCATTCAATCGCCTGTGGGACAGCGTCGAGCCGATGCCGGACGACCTGTTCCAGCACGCGAAGCCGGCTGAACCTGAGGTCTGCCTGCCCGCCGTCGCAGCAGAAGAAGCCGCAAGCGATCCGCTGACGCCGTCGTCGAACTGATCTCCGCCGGAAAAATCGCACTGAATTCCCAAACCAGTGGAGCGCGCTCCACTGGTTTTCGCTTGTGCGGCAGGCAGCTGAATACGTTGCGCAATTTCACGCTACGGCAAACGAATTGCAGCGCACCTCCGTCATCTCGCCGTCGCATTGACGGAAGACCCGATAGACGCCCGCAATAGGGCGCAATTATCCGATTTTGTCGGCAGATCTTTCGCGCCGGAGCCTGGAATTGCTCGCGCCATTGAGTGATGGTGTGCGGACCGGCAGAAGACATTTGCCACCTCGTTGTCATGAGGGTCCCCATGCTCCGCACGATCGCCACATTCGCACTCGCCCTGATCTTCACGCCTGCGCTGGCTCAGCAAGCGCCGCCGGCGGCGCCATTCATGCACGCCGGTGCGCAACGCGACGCCGTCCGCTATGAGACGCAACTGAAGGCTTCCTTGCCCGCCAACACGCAAGGAAGACGCGCCCGTGACGTTCGTGCGGCGGGGGAGAAGCTGCTGCCGGCCGATCCTCGCGGTGCAATGAAACAGCTCACCGTGGCCGCGGCGCTCGATCCTGCCGACTGGGAAACTTGGCTTTCACTTTCGCGCGCGCTGCTCGCAATAAAGCCGGAGGCTGAAGGTCAGGAGCGCTACGAGCTTCCTGTGAATGCGGCAGCCGCGGCCTACATCGCCTATCTACGCGCGCCCAATGCAGGTGCGAAAGCGCGTGCGCTCGCCGGTGTGGGCGAGACTTTCCGCCGCCGTCAGTTCTGGCGGCCCGCGATCGACGCGCTTTCCGCGAGCCTAACGCTCGTCGACAATCCGCAGGTGCGGCAGTCCTACGAGACGCTGCGCGGGGAGCATGGCTTCCGCATGATGGACTACACCGTCGAAAACGAGGCGCAGGACCCACGCCTATGCATCCAGTTCTCCGAGCGCCTGCTTCGCGCGGAGACCGACCTTTCCCGCTTCGTTTCCATCGACGGGAAACCGGCCGACAACCTGACCGGCGAAGGCCGGCAGATCTGCGTCGAAGGCCTCGGGCACGGCAAGCGCTACGAGGTCGTGCTTCGTGCCGGTCTGCCATCCGAAATCGGCGAAGCACTGCTCAAACCAGCCGTCGTGCCGGTGTATGTTCGTGATCGTTCGCCGACCGTCCGGTTCTCAGGCAAGAGCTACGTTCTGCCGTCGCGCGGACAACAGGGCCTGCCCGTCGTATCCATCAATGCCAGCCGCCTCGGCATCGAAATCTATCGCGTCAACGACCGTAATCTGACGTCCGTCACGGGCAATAGCGGCGACTTCATGAAGCAACTGTCGCTCTCAGACGTTGCAGCACTCGCCGACGAGCGCGGTTCCAAGATCTATTCCGGCGAACTCGACGTGACGCCGAAGCTCAATGCCGAGGTGACCACGGCCGTGCCGATCGGCGAGGCCATCCCCGAGCTCAAGCCCGGCGTCTACGCGATGGTCGCGCGTACGCTCGACAAGAAGAGCCGGAGCGGCGGCGACGACACCGAAACCTCTACGCAGTGGTTCATCGTTTCCGACCTCGGCCTTGCTGCGTTCACCGGCGACAACGGCCTGCATGCGTTCGTGCGCTCGCTGACCTCTACCGAACCCGTCAACGGCGCGGCGGTGAAGATCGTCGCACGGAACAATGAAGTGCTGGCACAGGGCAAGACCGACGGCGCCGGCTATGTGCGGTTCGAGCCGGGCCTCGTTCGCGGCGAAGGTGGATTGCAGCCCGCACTGCTGATCGCCGAGACGGCCAATGGGCAATACGCGTTCCTCGATGTCGCCTCAGGCGCTTTCGATCTTTCCGATCGCGGCGTAAAGGGCCGCGAGAGAGCCGGCGCACTGGATGCGTTCCTTTATGCCGATCGCGGCGTCTATCGCCCTGGCGAGACGGTGCATCTCAACGCGCTGGTGCGCGACAAGGTGGGAGCCGCAGCCGTCGTTCCCGCGACGCTGATCGTGACGCGGCCCGACGGCGTGGAACACAGCCGCATCGCGGTGACCGACCAGGGCCTCGGCGGTCGCGCGCATGCACTTCGCCTCAGCGGCACCGCAATGACGGGTACCTGGCGCGCGAAGCTGCACACCGACCCGAAGGCCGACCCTTTGTCGGCCGTTTCGTTCCTCGTGGAAGACTTCGTGCCAGAGCGGCTCGAACTCAAGCTTTCTCCCGCACAGGCGGCGCTCACGCCGGAAGTTCCCGGCACGATCAACGTGTCCGGCCGCTATCTCTACGGGCCGCCTGCAGCGAACCTAGCGGCTGAAGGCGAGATCGTTGTCAAAGCCGGCGGCAAAGATGTCGCTGGCTTCCCGGGCTACCGCTTCGGGCTCGCCGACGAGAAGATCACTGCGGTTCGCAAGGCGCTCGAGAACGTTCCGGGCACCGACGCCAAGGGTGAGCTGCCACTGGAAGTTCTGCTGCCACCGATCCCGCGCACCGCGCAACCGCTCACCGCGGAAGTGATGGTGCGCCTGCGCGAGCCCGGGGGCCGGGCAATCGAGCGGAAGGTCTCGATGCCTGTCGATCCCAAGCTGCCGCGCATCGGCATCAAGCCGAGCTTCACCGGCGAGGCCATAGGCGAAGGAGAAAGCGCGGCCTTCGACGTGATCATTCTCGATGAAGCCAACCGCCGCCTTGGTGGCAAGCGGCTCGCTTGGACGCTTTATCGGCTCGAGAGCAGCTGGCAGTGGTATCGCCGCGACGACAGGTGGCAGTACGACAGCGTCACCCATACGCGGAAGGCCGCCAACGGCATCGTCGACAGTCAGACCGACACGCCGGCTCGGATCGAGCAGAAGCTCGAGTATGGCCGCTATCGCCTGGAAGTCTCGAGCACCGAACCCGGCGGCCCGCTGTCGAGT
>CANJPN010000368.1 GCA_947475855.1 Bradyrhizobiaceae bacterium | reverse complement strand
TCAAAGGCGTGGCGTCGAAATATCTGCCGAGCTACCTCGGCTGGCGCCGCATGATCGAGCGCGACGGACACGAGCTCACGCCGCGATCCTGTCTGGCTGGCGCCTTGGCTTAGAGGATAGCGCTACATTGGAACGGAACAGAGCCATTGTAGTTGGCGCTGCCCAGCAGGCCTTTAACCGTAAGCCCCTGATTAGACCATTCGATCGTGACCGCGCCCATTTCTTCGATTGCCTTCTTGAGGAGGACCACGCAGCAGCCGGCCACAGCAAAGAGCAAGATCACCAGTACGATGGGGAGGCGGGTATTGAAGAGCGTCAATACTGCGAACGCGATCGTCAGGCTCGAAACCAAGGCAAAATAGATACCGATCGGCGATACATGCGTCGGGAACTCTATCTTATCGGCTGTCGGGGTGCTGGTTGACATCGAATTGCCTTCGCAAAATGCCACTGGGCGGGTTCGAACGGCTGCCAGCCTACAGAAGAACTGCGAACAGAAAGTTCACCGCGCTTCAAAAAAATAGATCCGCGCACACCAGTGTATGCGCACCTGACATTCAGCACCCGCTCTCAGCTAACGTCGAAACCAAAATTCGAATGCAAAATATACAGTACAAGCATTGCGTTACCAGTGTCCCACTGGCTCCGACATTTGCTCACTACCAATCTGCATTGGGAAGCAATTGTCGGAGATGGAACGCTAGGTTGGATGCTTTCGCTGGATATGAACGATGATTAATTTAATTCTTTTTGATTTAACGTCACGAAAATTTTCGCTGAGGCTCCAGAATGCTTTCCATACGCTTCTTTGCACGCGACCATCGAGGTGGCATCGCCATCGCTTTCGGACTGTCCCTCGCCGCACTGGGCATGTTGGTCGGGCTCGCGATCGATACGGCACGCATTTACAACGTGACCAACAAGGTGCAGTCGGCGCTTGATGCGGCGGCTCTGGCGGGCGCCAAGTGGCTGGCTGAACATGACAATGACCAGACCAAGCTGCAGCAAGTGACCCAGTCCGCGTTCCAAGCAAATGTCGCAGGCATGGGGCTCGGCGCCGTCATCTTGTCGAACTTCTCAGCCACTCCGGATACCGCGACCTCGAGCGTCAGCGTCGGCGTACAACTCCAAGTGCCAGCGACGCTAGGGCGGCTCGCTGGATTGAACGAGTTCATAGTCCAAAAGACAGCCGGCACCAGCTATCAGCTTGCTAAACTCGAAGTGGTTCTGGCGCTCGACGTCACAGGGTCGATGAACGACATCCCTGCGGGGGACAGCCTTTCGAAGCTGCAAGCGCTGAAGGGGGCATCGACCAGTCTTGTCGATGCGCTGTTTGCAGATGCCACGAGCGATACCAACGTTCGCATCAGTGTCGTGCCTTGGAGCTCGGGAGTTTTGGCTGGCAGCTACACGTCCGCTGTGTCGGGCAGTTCATCGGGTAGCGGATGCCTCGTCGAACGATCGGGCGACGGAGCCACAACCGACAGCTCTCCTACTCCGCTTACCTATGCGGCTCCACTTCCGGCCAGCTCCCAGGCGCTCGGCTACGCCTGCCCCCCGATTGCCGTAACGCCGCTCAAAGGCCGGCTTGAAGCGTCCAATATCAAAGCTCAAATCAATAGTTTGACCGCTATCGGCGGCACCGCCGGACATCTCGGCGCCGCTTGGGCCTGGTATATGCTGTCGCCCTCATGGGCGAACCTGCACCCAACCGGCAGCCAGCCCGAGCCCGCTTCTCGGACCGTGATCAAGACTGCCGTGATCATGACCGATGGCATCTTCAACACCTCGCACGTCGGCGGCGTTCTGGACGCGGGATCAGGCGGATACAACGAACAATCCTACACGATGTTCAAGTCACTGTGCGACGGCATGAAGGCACAGGACATACGGGTCTACACCGTGGCCTTCGACCTGACGGACAGCTACGCGCTGAGCAAACTCGAGGAATGCGCCGGTGCGAACGCCTTGACGGCATCGACTTCCGCGCAGCTTTACGAAGTGTTCCGGCAGATCGGCACCGACATCAATTCCATCCGCGTGACCCGCTGATCTCGACGGACGGAAAGCCTCGCGCTCCGGTTCGAACTGGCCATCCCTTCGCACTGCCATCTCACTCGATCCCTTCTCACTCGATCCCTTCTCAATTGCGGGGCACATGCGGCTCGGCTACTCTCACGACCGTAGCGGTCGCTCGTTGCGAGCGCGCGGAGGCCGCCGGACCTATGGTCCGGCTAACACTTCCCCGGCGAAATACGGGGACGTGAGGGAGAGGGAGATAGGCATGACGAAATTTACTCGGCGCGAGGTTGGGTTTGGTCTGGGCGCAGCGGTTGCAGGCAGTACCAGCGCCGCCAGCTTCGCGATCGCGCAAGGCGCCGCCAAAGTCGTGATCATCGGCGGCGGTCCAGGCGGCGCCACGGTGGCCAACCAGCTCAAACAGGGCGAGCCCTCGCTGGACGTGACACTGATCGAAGTGTCGAAGGTCTATACGACCTGCTTCTTCTCCAACCTGTATCTCGGTGGCTTCCGCTCGTACGCGTCGCTGCAGCACAACTACGACGGGCTCAAGAAACTCGGCGTGAAGGTCGTGCATGCGATGGCGACCGACGTAGACACGCAGGCGAAACAGGTGAAGGCCGGCGGCCGCTCCTATCCGTACGACCGCCTCGTCGTCGCGCCCGGCATCGACATTAAGTACAATTCTATCGAAGGCTACTCCAAGCAGGTGGCTGAGATCATGCCGCACGCCTATCTGCCCGGAGCCCAGACCCAGTTGCTCAAACGGCAACTCGAAACGATGAAGAACGGTGGCACCGTCGTCATGGTCGCGCCGAACAATCCCTATCGTTGCCCACCGGGTCCCTACGAGCGCGCGTGCATGATCGCGCACTATCTCAAGACGAAGAAGCCGAAGTCCAAGCTCGTCATCCTCGATCCCAAAAAGGCCTTCTCGAAGCAGCCTGTCTTCCAGGAGGCATTCGGGAAGTACTATAAGGACATCATCGAACTGAACCTGACCAACGAGATCGACGACTACGCCGTCACCAAGATCGACGCCAAGACGAAGACGATCACGACCAAGGCAGGCAAGAGCTGGAAGGCCGATGTGGCCAACGTGATCCCGCAACAGCGCGCGGGCGAGATCGCGCACAAAATCGGACTGGCCGACGGCGACTGGTGCCCCGTCAATGCGGAGAACTTCACTTCGACGAAGGTGAAGGAAATCTACGTGCTGGGCGATGCCACGGTTGCAGCCGAGATGCCGAAGTCAGCGTTCTCTGCCAACAGCCAGGCAAAGGTCGTCGCCAACGACATTCTCGCGGCACTTGCCAAGAAGCCTAAGTTTGCGCCGAATTTCCGCAACACGTGCTGGTCGATGGTGGCACCGAACGACAGCGTAAAGATCGGCGCGGGTTATCTGCCAAAGGGACAGAAACTCGATCCTGTGGGGCCGTTCGTGTCGAAGCCGGGCGAAGATGCCGCGCTTCGCAAGCAAACGTTCGAGGAAAGCATCGGCTGGTACGATGGCATCATCGCGGACGTATTTGCGAAAGCGCCCAAGAAGGGTTGATGTGTCCGGTCACCATCAGCAAAGCAAAGCATGAAGCGGGCCGGGAGGAAACTCCCGGCCCGACGTACACTTCAGCATCGTGTTCGAAGCATCAAGCTGCTTGCGTTGCCGTCCGGCCAGCGCGTTGTTTCGATCGCCGCAGTGCTCTCTTCGCCCAGATCATCACGCCGGTGACCAGCAATCCAATCAGCGCAATCGAAGTCACGACGTTCAGCAGCGCGGACAGCGCGCCCGCAAAGTTACCTTCGTGCCAAAGGCGAGGCCAGTTGCGCGGCATCGCCTCGGTACCGGTCGGCGTCACGCGATAGGTTCGGTACTCACCGCCATCGACGACGCGAGCCACCATACCCGCGCCCTGAGGCCTGATCCAGACGAGGTTCGACAGGTCATGCGATCGACCGACGATCTGTACGGCTTCAGTGAGTTTCATCTGCGGCCCCTGCTGGCCGCGCGCGCTGGCGGGCTGCGGCGGCGTGAACGAGATGCCCCACGCGATGAACAGTCCCGTCAGCGGTGAGAGAACGACCAAGGGCAGAAGTCCCCAGGCGGTGACCTTGTGCCAGCCCGACAAGTTGTTCGACCATCGCGGCCAGCCCATTCCGAGCCCGAGCGGAACCAGAACCAGCATCGCGATCGTCGACGCGACGACCAGCCAGCTCATCTCCAGAAGCAACGTCTCGTGCAGGCGACGGGTGGTGCCGAGCAGGTTCGCCATCGAAGAGATTCCCGGACGCTTTTCCCCGGTGATCGCGTCGACGACGATGCCTGTGCCGCGCCCACCACCGATGATCAATGTGCGGTCGTAGGTCCGGTGAACGATGCCGCGCGCCTGTCCCGTGGGGTCGCTCTGGGCGAGAAGCTCCACAACACGCTCCGGCTTCACTGAACCACTGACCGCACTCGAAGTGACGAGCCAGGGCTCAAACGACAGGATCAGGCCGCTCACCAACACCACCAGCAGCGGCAGCGCGAAGGCGAGCGCTACCCAGCGATGCAATTTACGAAACCAGAAGCTCATTTCGATCCCCTCGCATGACTGTCCATTGCCCCATGACCGAAAGCACGGCATCGATCCGGAATTGCATCCTGCGTCATCAACGAAACGGCAGCACTATCCTGTTTCCGGCGCAACCTCTCGTCCGTGAACGGCCGAATTGTCGACCCGGTGCAATTGCGCCACAGTTGGTATTCGTGCGCCGGAAGTAAGAGCTGCCGCGCTTGCACCATATTCTTCGCCAGAATCGCTCACTTGCGGCCTATCGAAGCGTAAGGGGCCAGAAGGCACATGAAAACGGTCTGCTGGATAGTTGCGGCCGCCTGCGCGATGACGACGGCATGGCTCTCCTTCCGCGAGGGAGCGCTGGCTGAGCGCGTGTCTCAGAAGGCTGGGACAGGACTCTTGGCCATTGAGCACGACTCAACAGAAAGCGACCTCGTCATTTTCGCGGGTGGCACGATCCGGGTCGATTTCAACGCGAAGGAATTTGCACTTTCCCGCCGCGATCTCACCGAATGGGTCCGCGATTCCGCGCGCGCTACGGCCGCCTATTTCGGCCGGTTCCCCGTGCCCCACGCGCATCTCGTGTTCGAGCCAACGGGTGGCACCGAAGTGGCAAGTGGGCGCGCCGTTGGGCGGCCAGAACCGAAGATCGTCGTAACGATGGGGAATCGCACAAAAGGCTCACAGCTCGCGCACGAGAGTCTGCTCGTGCACGAAATGACCCACCTCGCCATTCCCGATCACGACATCCGTCACCTCTGGCTACACGAGGGCATCGCCACGTACGTGGAGTACATCGCGCGAGCGCAGGCAGGCCTCATTCCTGCGTCAGCGATGTGGGCCGAGCTGATGCGGGAGTTGCCGACAGGACTGCCCGAACGGCGCGAGGCGGGCGGGCTCGACGGCACACCGAGCGATGGGCGACGTTACTGGGGCGGCGCCCTGTTCTGTCTCCTGGCTGATATCGAAATCCGCAAGGCGACAAGCAACCGGCTAGGCCTCCAGGATGCATTACGCGCATTGCAACTGCAGGGGGGGAATCTTTCTCGCCTGTGGACCTTGGAGCGGACCCTCGACATCGCGGACCGCGGCACAGGCACAGCAGCGCTCAGCCAGCTATATCGGCTGATGGGAAACCGGCCGCATACGCCCGATCTCAATCGTCTTTGGCGCGACCTTGGCCTGATCCGCGAGCACGGCGGATTGGTGCTCGACGAGATGGCGCCGTTGGCTTCGATCCGACGTGCGATCACCGACCGACCGTCCGCGCCACTGCTCGTTGCCGAGCCGCGCCTGTTGCGTATCGTGGACGCGCGGATGCGCGAGCTGCAGCGGTGAAGCGAGGTTATGGTGCGGAGGCTGCGTTGCATCCCAAACGCAGCCTGGGCCTCGGCCCGCACGATTAGGCGCTTGCCTGCGGTGCCTTCCTCCCCTATAGGAACTTTCGCGCGCGGCCCCGTTCGTCTAGTGGCCTAGGACACCAGCCTCTCACGTTGGTAACACGAGTTCGAGTCTCGTACGGGGCGCCACTGATTTTTCATCGGTACTTGCGCAGTGCCGCTTTCGCAAATAAATCGATCCAAGACGCAATGGGCTGGGCGCGAGGTGTTCGGATCGCAATACTGACGCGGCGATATTGCCCTCGGTCCGAAGCGAACGGTAGTCGCTTTCTCAGTTCCGTAACCCCACCCTCGATGCTGCCAGCTTCACCGCTTCGATGATTTCGGGATAGGCCGAGCAGCGGCAGAGATTGCCGGTGAGGTAGTGCCGGATCTCGTCGTCGGTCGGCTTGGGAT
>CANJPN010000367.1 GCA_947475855.1 Bradyrhizobiaceae bacterium | reverse complement strand
GCGCTATCGTAAGCTCCATCGCCTCGATCCTCCGTGATGGTATTGCGCAAACCCGTTGGAAGCTGAAATACGGACCAAATCGCATCCAGGCGACAGGAGCAAGGGCTCGCACATTTCGCGCGGGCGATCATGATCAGCCTGCGCAAGGCTGCGGCTGTCGCCGGCTCCACATCGAAGCGATCGCCATCATCGTAACCACCACGGGAAGTTCCTCCGTCACAGTCCCCAAGTGGCGAACGCTGCGGAAGAAACCCCTAGGACAAGACACTGTCCATAACTGCCGAACACGCGAAGGCGTCGGACGGACCTGCTCGACAAACTCGACTGATCATCGCGCGCACGGACGACGCGGCCGGTATCTCACTTGTAGCAGTCCACCTTCACCGAAAAGCTCCGCAAATGCTCGGCCAGCTCCGTTGGCTCAAGCTTCTTCGAGGCCGCAGGCGCCTGCAGGGTGATCCCGTTGGTCTCGAGAAAATTCAGGGCCACACTCGCCTTGATGGCAAAATTAATGTTCTGCGGAATATCACCTTGCTTGAGGGCAACGCTCAGCGCGTTCAGCTTCGAATTGATGATACCGACGACGTTCCCCATGTGATCGATCATGGGCCCGCCGCTGTTGCCGGGCTGAACAGGAGCCGAAATCTGATACTCGCGCGTATCGTTGGCGAGCCCCGCTTGGGCTGAAATGTAACCCATAGTAAAGTTACCCGCGGTGGCAACATAGTTCGAAAGCGGATATCCAAACACCGCCACGCCCTCGCCCATCTTCAAGCTGGTCCGGAAAGATGGGACCGCACTTGGACCCGCCGCGATCTTGAGCAGCGTGAGATCGTTCACGGCATCCGTCGCCTTAACGGCCGCGGTCGTAAATTCATTTCCGGGAACGCCGACCATGATCGAGCGGCACCCCTTCGTCACATGCTCGTTAGTGAGAATGAGCCCATCGCTGCGAACGAAGAACCCGGTACCATTTCCTGCCATTTGCGGCGGCCCGGAATTGGGACGTGAATTCGGAGTGGGCGACCGGTTGGCGGCGATGCGCTCCGCCTCGGACTTGTTTCTTTCGAAACACTGGAACGCGAGATTGAGTGCACGGCGAGATCCGGAAAGCTCGCCACCGAAAATCTTGCGACCAGCCAACTCGAGGCTGAACGACGATGCGTGAGCGATATCCTCGAGCACCTCCAATTTGATGTTGCGGCTGATGATGGTTGGCCCATCCGTGAGGAGCAGGCCTTCGGTTTCCACCCGCCAGGACGAACCGCCGGCCAACATGCGGACTTCGTATCCGCCGCCTTCGACGATCGACCGCCACGCCGGATTGGAGAAAGCGATATAGCGGCCCGACCTAGCGCTGACACCGAGCCAAACGCGGGTTCCATCTTTGTACCTTGCCGTCGCGATGCACCCAGACCCGCCTTCAGAGAATCCGACCGCCCACCCTTGGCCAGCATCCACGCGCTCCCGGTCAATGACCAGAGAAGCCTGGGCACTTGCGGCGTTGGCCCCCAAGATTGCGCTTAAACCCGCAATCACAAAGAATACCCACCCGCCTGCAAAGACTTTCATGGAGATCAGCCCCAAAAATCAGTAGCAGCGGACTCGTGCCGTCTAAAGATGACGCACGCAGCCAGGTCCATGTCTGCGTGATGCGAAATCAAATCACTCACTGACTCGGCGCGACGCAGCAACGCCGGCAAATGGATCCGCAGACGACGCCGGAATAGCTCCGCCTCGCTGACCACCATCCGAGGAGGCCGCCCCGGTGGAGCGCGAACGCGAACGATTTACAGTGCGAGTTCCGGTAGAGCGCGGCTGGGCATAGGCTCGCTGGCTTGCCGCGCCAGCGGCAATCGCACCCAGGATGACGCCGGCAGCCAATCCCGAAGCAATCGCCGCCCCACGGCGCTGTGCGTTGGCATTGTCGGCTAAGGCGAAAGTGACAGCCACACCTGTCATCAATACTGCGACGAACCGCGTTTCTAATTTCATTGCCCGTAGCCCCCTGCCGAAAGCAAACAAACATACGCCGACTGATTAACTGCAGGCCGAAACACTAATGCCGCATGCAGGCATAAGCAAGTCAGCCCGAATACGATCTTCCGCCAAAGTCGCGCAAATATCACAGGTTCACGGAATACCGATCTTCAACGCACCCGCTTTGCCGCAACCTCGAGTACGATGCGGGCCGCATTCTCGCTGGGACTGCCGCTCGCGACGCCGAGATGATCGGGCACCCGTGCCAGCCCCGCCAACTGGCGTTTCCGCTCGGGAGTATCACCCAGAAGCGGGCTCAGCGCGGCGGCCATCGCCTCGGCCGTCGCATCTTCCTGCATGAACTCGGGAAACAGCCTCTCGCCCAGGATCAGGTTGGGCAAGCCGGCCTGATCGATCTTGATCAGGCGGCGCAGGAACGGGGCAGTCCATGGTTCGACCTTGTAGGCTATGACCATCGGCGTCCCCGCGACGGCGAGTTCCAGCGTCACCGTCCCTGATGCGGCCAAGGCCGCAGACGCCAGCCGAAACGCCAGCCACTTGTCGTCTTCCCCTGAGACGAGGTGTGGCCGGACCACCCAGCGCGGCAAGCTCTCCTCGATCAAGTCGCGCACGGACGAGACGACCGGAATGACGATTTCCGGCGCGATCTGGGCTTCGCCGCTCAACCGCATTGCAGTTTCGCGGAAGATATCGAGCAAACGTCCCACTTCCGATCGTCGACTGCCCGGCAAAACCAGCAACACCGGCTTGGCCGGGTCCAGGCCCAACCGCGCGGCGAGTGGCGACGGATCCAGGGAACGAATTGCGTCGATGCGCTCGACGAGGGGATGGCCGACATAGGTGCACGCAGGACCGCCGAGACGTAAGTGCGCATCTGGTTCGAACGGCAGCAGCGCCAGCAGATGGTCGACATATGGACGCATTGCGCGCGCGCGACCGGGACGCCACGCCCACACGGTGGGGCTGACGTAGTTGACGATAGGGATGGCCGGTTTCTTGCGGCGGATACGCTTGGCGATGGCGTGCGTGAATTCAGGTGCGTCGATGATCAAGACGACATCGGGATCGAAAGCGATGGCGGCATCTATCGTTCGATAAACCCGCTGAACGATAGGCATCAATCGTTTGAGGATCGCGCCGACCCCCATGACCGCGACATCCGACATCGGGAAAAGTGAGCGCAGCCCCTCTGCTTCCATCAGCTCGCCGCCGACACCACCATACTCGATAGGACCGGGGTGAAGCACCTCGAGGGCACGCATCAGCTTGCCGCCCAGCGCGTCGCCGGAATGCTCGCCTGCAACGATGAAAATCCGGAGTTTGCGCGCGTGTACCAAGGCCTCGCTCATCGGGCATCTCCCGGAGCCAGTAGAAATAGCCCGGTCCGGTCGGCCTCTGAACGCAGCGCGGCCAGTGCCGCCTCATCACGCGGCGAGTGCAGGATCGCGATACCCGCCAGTCCGCTGGCGCGCGCACGGCGCACAAGTTCGGCCGGATCATGGCCCAACTCACCAGCGATGTCGGTCATTGCGAGCACGCCTGAGCGGCGGCGGAGGAATCGCATGCCCCAGGGTTTCAACCCACCGGCGCGTTCAGCTGCCGACATCGCGCCACCCGGCCCCTCCGTCGCCAGCACATAGCTGCGCGAGACGACGACGGCGGCCTGCGGCCAAATCGGCTCGAGCGCTGCCAGGACACGGGCGCCCATCCTCGCATCCTCCAGGTGGGCGGAGGACGGCGTGCACTGTGCACATTGCTTCAAGCCCGAGAGACCGTCGGTGGCATGCGTTGCCGTAAGGCCTCGCGGCGTTGCTTCGGCTTCAAGCCCGATGATGAACAGGCCCGCTTCGTCTGCCAATTCGATGGCAAGGCGTCGCTCCGCAAACAGCGTCTGGCCACTGAGCACCGCGACCCCGGCAAGACCCGCGGCTGCAGCACGGCGGATCGTCTCTGGACCAATCGCCGGCAGGTCGATGCGGCGTTCCTGATCCGGCTTCGGCATCTTTACGAGAACGCTGCGGCTCGCACCGGACGCGGCCAACGGATGCCGCTTCAAAGCGTTGGGTGCCGCCAGACGGCGCAGCATCGCATCGGTACCGTCAGCACCCTCCACGGCGATGAGGGCACCGTCATAGGCCACGGCCGCCTGAGCGGCATCGAACGGACCCAGTGCTGCCAGCGCATCGGTGCATCGCCGGACCGCCGCACGCTCCGAAACATCCGGCGTATGCGAGCCCAGAACTCCGACTGGCGCGATCAGTTCGGGCGCAGCTTCGTGCGCGCCCACTACCTTCAAACCTTGGCGTTCGAAGAAGTCGACCACGAGGCGCAGGATCGCATCGTCTCCCCCCCGCAGCAACCGCAGCAGCACCGGCAGGCTCGACCAAAAGCCGATATCGGGGCGGATCGACGCCAGGTTCGGTCGCCTCACGCGGCCGATGATCACCAGTTCGCGGCAACCACTACTTCGGAATGCGCGGATCATCGCTCCGATGCCGCCCAAATTCACCCAGGTGTGGGGAAATCTCTCGATGCCGCGTTCGGCTTCACCGGAGATTCCGACGATATGCACGCCCCGGCCCCGCGCCGTCACGGCCGCTGCAATTTCGCAGGGCACGCCCGAACCACCGGCTAGAATGCCCAACGGAGCGGCCTCGGCTGCCGCACGTGGCCTCGTCCCGTCCGGCTTCACGGCGCTCAGACCTCGTTGGCGTTGCGCGGTGTGCAGAGCGAGCGCTTTCCGCCCTCGCGAATATAGGCGACGATCTCCTGGACGATCGAATGGTCGGCGTACTCGGCCGCGACGTCGTCCACGCGCTCCTTCAGCGTACCTTCCTCTGCGAACAGAAGGCGATAGGCCCGGCGCAGCTTATGAATATCTTCGCGCGAGAACCCGCGGCGTTGCAGGCCGATGATATTGAGACCGGAGAGATAGGCGCGATTGCCGAGCGCCATGCCGTAGGGGATCAGATCGTTCTCGAGACCGGACATGCCGCCGAGGAATGCGTGCGTGCCGATCCGCGCGAACTGGATCGCTGCGGCACCACCGCCCAGGATGGCAAAATCTCCGACGACGCAATGGCCAGCGAGCATCACGTTGTTAGAGAAGATGACGTTGTTGCCGACGATGCAATCGTGACCGACATGACTGTTCGCCAGGAACGCGCAGTTGTCGCCAACCTTGGTGACCATGCCGCCTCCCTGTGTGCCGGGGTTCATCGTTACCCCCTCACGCAGAATGCAGTTGGCGCCGATCGTGAGCGTCGAGGGCTCTCCGGTGTACTTCAAATCCTGCGGCTGGTGGCCAATGGATGCGAAGGGAAAGATCCGGGTGTTGGGACCAACGGTGGTGCGGCCGTGAACCACGACGTGGCTGACCAGTTCGCAGCCTCGCCCGATCTCGACATCACTGCCGACAAGGCAGAACGGACCGATCCGCGCGCCTTCGCCGACGCGAGCCCCCGGCTCGACGATGGCAGACGGATGGATTGTTGTGTCAGACATTCTTGCTCGAGATCGACTGCGTTTCGGGTGTGTCCACGATCATCGCACTGACCTCGGCCTCGGCCACGACGAGGCCGTCCACCTTGGCTTCACCGAAGAACCGCCAGGTGCGGCCACGGCTGCGAATCTTGCGCACGTGATAGTAGATCGTATCACCAGGACGAACGGGACGCCGGAATTTCGCCTTGTCGATCCCCATGAAATACACGACCTGCGGCGTATATGTCTCGCCTAGGCTATGCACGCACAGCGCACCTGCCGTCTGTGCCAAGCCTTCGATGATGAGAACGCCGGGCATTACCGGGAAATCGGGGAAGTGTCCGGGGAAGAACGGCTCGTTTATCGTCACGTTCTTGCGACCCACAGCGCTGTTGTCGCCGTCCATCTCGTCAATCCGGTCGACCAGAAGAAACGGATAGCGGTGCGGCAGGAGCTTCATTACCCGCGCGACGTCAGCGCTGGCCAGCTGCTTTTGTGGAGTTGCATCATTCATCTTTGGCCGATCTCCCATACACCGCGCCCGCCAGGTTGCACACGTCGCTCCGGGCACCGGGCACCGGGGCAAACATGCTCTACCCCGTTCGTTCTCTACCCGCCGGCCTGCAAACCTAGGGTGCCGCTGGCCGACATCACCGGAAAAACACTTCTCTAGGCAGAGGTGTACCCGGGCGCAATGTGAACCGTCGCTAATGCTTTCTAGAGATCGCATACCAGACACATACAGCCTATGGAAGCGCGGTAGATTCCGGCCACTTGCGTCCAGAGCAAGGGATCGGCTCAGGGCTTGCTCGCCTGTTCATCTCCAGCTTCCGAAGACACAGCTTCCGTTGCCGATGTTCTTGCGAGCCTCTGAACGGCCAGGTTCTCCCGGGTCCAATC
>CANJPN010000366.1 GCA_947475855.1 Bradyrhizobiaceae bacterium | reverse complement strand
GGTATCTCGCTGATGCGTGTGGGCGTGAACTGGGCGGCCGGGGCTGCCGCGCCGAACCTGCCGGGTTATGGCGATCTGTTCAATCTCGGCATGGCAGCTTTCGTGATGTTGGTGATCTTGTTGATCACCCGCTACGTGAAGGGCTTCGTGAGTAACATCGCTGTCCTCCTGGGTATCGTCGTCGGTTGCCTCGTCGCCTACTTCGTTTTCAACACGATGCCCCTGAAGAAGGTGGATGAAGCAACTTGGTTCGCGGTCATCTACCCGTTCCAGTTCGGCATGCCGATCTTCAACCTGGTGCACATCCTGACGATGTGCATCGTGATGATCGTCGTGATGATCGAGTCGGCAGGCATGTTCCTCGCCCTGTCCGACATGACCGGGCGCAAGCTCACTCAGGCCGACATGACCCGAGGCCTGCGAACCGATGGTCTCGGCACGCTGATCGGGGGCATCATGAACACGTTCCCCTACACGTCATTCTCACAGAATGTTGGGCTTGTCGGCGTCACCGGCATTCGCTCCCGCTGGGTCACGGTCACCGGCGGGGCCATCATGATCCTGATGGGTCTCGTCCCTAAACTGGGCGCGCTCGCGGAAGCCATCCCTCTCTATGTGCTCGGTGGCGCGGGTATCGTGATGTTCGGCATGGTCGCGGCGACCGGCATCCGCATTCTCGCCGAAGTCGACTACAAGACGAACCGCTTCAATCTCTATACCGTCGCGCTTGCCGTCGGATTCGGTCTCATCCCGCTGGTGGCCCCGACGTTCTTCAACAAGGTCATCGCAGCAATCCCCACCCTTGGCCCGATCCTGCACTCCGGCATCCTGCTCACCGCCATCCTCGCCGTGCTGTTGAACCTCTTTTTCAACGGTATAGGCAGCCGGGAGGACGCAGTCGAAGCGGCGCGCCGAACGACGCACGGCAGCGAATAGGTAAGACTTGCAGCTACTCAATCGCGCGCACGACCACGCCGGCCTTTCGGGTTCGCCCCCGAAAGGCCGGAGAGCGCCCCCGCAACGTGCCGGCGCAGATCCACGACCGCCATATCGGCGAACGCATTCACCTTCAAAGGCACCATCCGCTTGTAAGCATGCAGGATTGCCAGTGTCACCGGTACCGGCGGCGTCTCGGCAAGTACCGTAACGAGCGCGCCCGAATTCAAATGATGCGCCACCTCGAATACCGGCTTCATCACGATACCCTCGCCAGCGACCGCCCACTCGGTGAGCACATCGCCGTCGTCGGCGTCCAGGTGCCCACTCACTGGAACCGATACCACTCGTCCATTACGCCTGAGGCCGATCCTCGAATGCTGCGATCCCGGAAACCTCAGAACGAGACACTGATGATCCTCGAGATCCTTCACCGAGGCCGGCGCACCATGCCGGGCAAGATAGGCCGGCGCGGCGCACAACACCCGATCGATGTCGGCAATCTTGCGCACGATCAGAGAGGAATCCGGCAGCACCGCCATCCTCACCGCGACATCGACCGCCTCACTGAAGAGGTCGACGAGATAATCGGAAAGCCGCAAGCGAACATCGATTTCGGGATGCTCGGCGCGGAACCGCGTTACCATCGGCGCGATCACACGCCGACCGATACCCAGCGGAACCGTTACCTTGAGAGAACCGCGCGGCGCGGCGCCCCCCTTTGCAACCCGCGTCTCCGCGCGCTCCACCGCCTCACGGATCTCGAGACTGCTCTCGTAGAACGCCCGCCCCTGCTCCGTCGGCGACAACTTCCGTGTCGTCCGGTTGAACAACCGGCACCCCAGATGCTTTTCGAGGCTCTGGATGCGATAGCTAACGACCGCGGGCGACATGCGCAAACTGCGCCCTGCGGCCGTGAAACTTCCGGTTTCAGCTACGCGGATGAAGACGAAGATGTTCTCGAGCGTCGCCATGCGCGATTCCTCGAACCGTTTTGAAAATGAAGCCGAATTCGCATAATAGCCGGAACTGACGGAAATGGCTACAATGGCCGAGATCGGGGTCATTCCAATGCATCCCCACCCCACGCCGAAAGACAAGCATGTCACCGACGCCCCCCACCCCCTCGGGTAGTGACCACCCGCTCGGCCGCCGCATCACCAAGCGGCTGGACAAGCTCGCGGCGCTGACCGACGAACCCGGTCGGATCACGCGGCTCTACCTCAGCCCGGCCCACCGCAAAGCCGCCGATCTCGTCGCAGGGTGGATGGCGGACTGCGGCATGTCTCCCCGCATCGACGCCGTGGCCAACGTCGTCGGACGCTATGAGGCAGCCTCGCCAGATGCGCCCGTGCTCGTCATCGGCTCGCACATTGATACCGTCATCGACGCCGGCAAGTTCGACGGCAACCTTGGCGTCGTCACGGCGATCGAAGTCGTCGACCGGCTCCATCGCGCGGGCCGGCGTCTGCCTTTCGCCATCGAGATCGTCGCGTTCGGCGACGAGGAGGGCTCGCGTTTCCCAAGTACGCTCGGCGGTTCTCGATTGCTCGCGGGCAGCTTCGATAAGCGTATCCTCGACGAAAACGACATAGACGGCACCAGCCGCCGAGCCGCCCTCCTCGCCTTCGGTTGCGAGCCCAATCGTATCGACCATGATGCGCAGCGCACCGAACGCGTGCTGGGCTATGTCGAAGTGCACATCGAGCAGGGGCCGGTGCTCGAAGCCCGCAACCTCTCGGTCGGCGTCGTTACCGCCATCAATGGTGCAACGCGCGGGACGATCGAAGTGCGCGGCGTCGGCGGTCATGCCGGCACCATCCCCATGCACCTGAGGCGGGACGCATTCTCAGCCGCCGCCGAAATGGCGCTCGCCATAGAGCGCCGCGCAGCGAGCGAAGCAGATCTCGTCGCAACAGTCGGCCGAATCGAAATTCCAGGTGGTGTCGTCAACAGCGTGCCGGGGCTCGCGCGCTTCACGCTCGACATCCGCAGCCCCGCCGACGAACGCCGCACGCGCGCAGTTGCCGACATCCAGGCCGAGATGGAAGCGATCGCGGTCAGGCGTCGCGTGGAACTCTCGGTTGCACTCGGCTATCAAGCACCGGCTGCGCTCTGCGACGCGAGGCTCTCCGGCCTCTTGGCAGCAGCCGTCGCCGAGCGCGGCATCGAGGTTCTCCGCCTGCCAAGCGGCGCGGGCCACGACGCCATGTCGTTCCGCGAGAAGTGGCCGATGGCCATGCTGTTCGTCCGTTGTCGCGGCGGCATCAGCCACAGCCCCGCCGAGCACGCTTCCATCGAAGATATCGACATCTCTGCGCGCGTGCTCGCCGACTTCATCGACCAGCTCGCGGCCACGCTCTAGCGCCCGCCGCGTCCCGCAACCGAAAGTCCAGATCCCATGTCGAATCTCCATGACCTCATAGCGCAGCGCTTCCCCGAACAAGTCCGCTTTCTCGCCGAACTGATCAAGGTGCCATCGGATAATCCTCCCGGCGACTGTCAACCCCATGCGGACCGCTCGACCGAACTGCTGGAGGGACTCGGGCTCAAGGTCGAGCGCCACCGCGTACCCGATCAGCTCGTCCACGCCCACGGCATGAAGACGGTAACCAACCTTGTCGTCCGCCATACCTTCGGGCCAGGCCCGACGATCGCGCTGAACGCGCATGGCGACGTCGTACCACCAGGCGAAGGCTGGTCGCGCGATCCCTTCGGCGCCGAGATCGTCGATGGCTGGATGTACGGCCGCGGCGTGGCCGTGTCGAAGTCCGACTTCACCACCTATGCTTTTGCCCTCGACGCCCTGAAGCGCAGCAACGCTGCGCTGAAAGGAACGGTCGAATTGCATCTGACGTACGACGAAGAAGCAGGCGGGGAGATCGGCCCAGGCTGGCTGCTCGCCGAGGGCATCACGAAGCCCGACCTCGCAATCGGTGCTGGTTTCTCCTATTCCGTCGTGACTGCTCACAACGGCTGCCTTCACCTTGAGATCGAAGCCAGGGGCCGATCCGCACACGCAGCCAGGCCCTCCACCGGCGTCGATGCACTCGAAGTCGCGACGGACATCATGAGCGCGATCTACGCCTACCGCAGCATGCTCGCCGCGCGCGTGTCGGCTGTGCCAGGAATCGGCTCGCCTCAAGTTACGGTTGGCCTCATCAAAGGAGGCATCAACACCAACGTCGTGCCGGATCGGATCACGTTCAGGCTCGACCGCCGCATGATCCCGGAGGAAGCACCCGAGGCGGTTGAAGCGGAACTTCGCGCGCTCATCAGTGGCGCGGCACGCCGTCACCCCGACGCGACAGTCGACGTACGCCGCATCCTGTTGGCGCAACCGTTGACCGAGTTGCCGGGGGGCAAGCGGATGACCGACATTCTGTGCCGTCACGCCAGCCGCATCATGGGCGAGCCCATCCGCGCGGGCGGCGTACCACTCTACACCGACGCACGACACTACTCCGAGCGCGGCATACCGATCGTGCTCTACGGCGCGGGTCCCCATTCCATCGAGGAGGCCAATGCCCACCGCGCCGACGAGCGGTTGCGCCTCACCGACCTTCAGAAGGCAACCGAGGTCATCGCCGAAACCCTGCGCGAGTTGCTGGGCTGACCGGCGTCACGGTCTCCTCACGCTTCCTTGAACGCTTCCTGCCGGGTCTTCTTCAATCCGGGCATCACGAACGCGATCACGAGCAACAGGGCAATGAGGAGCAACACCGCGCTGATCGGACGTTGCACGAACACGAGCGGATCGCCCCGAGAGATCAGCAGCGCACGACGCAGGTTCTCCTCCATCAGCGGCCCCAGCACGAGCGCCAGAACCAGCGGTGCCGGCTCGCAACCGAGCTTATAGAAGACGTATCCGATGATGCCGAACCCGGCCGTGATCATCACCTCGACCCAGGAGTTGTTGACGCCATAGACGCCTATCGAGCACAGCAGCAGAATTGCCGGGAACAGCAGACGATACGGCACCATCAGCAACCGCACCCAGATGCCGACCAGCGGCAGGTTGATGATCACCAGCATGAAATTGCCGATCCACATCGAGGCGATGATGCCCCAGAACAGGTCCGGCTTCTCGGTCATCACCTGCGGCCCCGGCTGGATGCCGTGGATCATCATCGCGCCGACCATGATCGCCATGACGGGATTTGACGGAATTCCCAGGGTCAGCAGCGGAATGAACGAAGTCTGAGCGCCTGCATTATTGGCGCTTTCGGGTGCCGCCACGCCTTCGACTGCGCCCCGGCCGAACCGCGATGGATCCTTCGCGATCTTCTTCTCCAGCGCATAGGCGGCGAACGACGACAGCAGCGCGCCCCCGCCCGGCAGGATACCGAGGAGAGAACCGATCGCGGTGCCACGAAACACTGCTGGTATGGCCTGCCGGAACTCTTCGCGCGTCGGCATCAGGCTGCCGATCACGGCCCCCACCGAACGGCCGGTTTTCTGTTCGAGGTTGATCAGGATCTCGGTTATGCCGAACAATCCCATAGCCACGGGCACGAAACCGATTCCGTCCGACAGTTCGGGAATGCCGAACGTGAACCGCTGAAAACCGGAATTCACGTCCGTGCCGATCAATCCAACGACGAGACCGAGGATCGCCATCCCCAGCGCCTTCATCATCGAACCGCGCGCCAACACGATCGAGCCAACGAGGCCCAGAACCATCAGCGAGAAATATTCGGGCGCGAGGAACTGCAGCGCCATCGCGCCGAGTGCGGGGGAGGCGACCGCGATAATCAGCGTCGCAACAGTTCCGGCAAACAGCGAGCCGAGAGCCGCGATCGCGAGCGCTGCACCCGCACGGCCATTGCGCGCCATCTGATAACCGTCGAGGCAAGTTACGACCGACGAGGATTCTCCGGGAAGGTTCACCAGGATCGCGGTCGTCGATCCACCGTACTGCGCACCATAGTAGATGCCCGACAGCATGATCAGAGCAGACACCGGCGGCAAATAGAACGTCACCGGCAGCAGCATCGACAGGGTAGCAAGCGGTCCGAGCCCCGGCAACACGCCGATCAAGGTACCGACCAACGCCCCGATGAAGCAGAACATCAAGTTCTGCAGCGTCAACGCAACGCCGAAGCCGAGCGCCAAATTACCAAGAAGATCCATCGCGGCCTGCCTAGAGACGAATACCGAAATAGGAAATCTCCAGGATCGGCATCGTCATGCTGAGCCCGAACTTGAAGATCGCGAGCGCTGCCGCAGTCAGCAGAACAGAAAGCAGAATCCCCTCGAAGAACCGGAATTCCGGACCACCGACCATTCCTAGAAACACCACGGCCGCAGCCGCTGGTAATAATCCGAAATTGCCGATCAGAGCCGCAAAAGCGAGTACGGCGATCGTGACCATGATCATCGGACGCCAGTGCAGTCCCTCCGGCCTCTCGCCGCCAACGATAAGCCCCTTGACCCCGACGAACAGCCCG
>CANJPN010000365.1 GCA_947475855.1 Bradyrhizobiaceae bacterium | reverse complement strand
CAGCGATTGTAGGCCTGCGCCATCGCCGCTTCGATTTCCGGCTGGGGATGGGTGCCCAGAAACAGCATCGGCGTTGGAAACAGGCAGCAGTAGTCGACGCCCATCGCGTCCATCCACTGCGTGGTCTTGACGATGTCCTTGTGCTTGCCGGTTTCCTCGAACTTCTGCTTCTTCGACAGCCAGTGGCGCGTCATGCGCCCGCCAGTGTCCTGATAGCCGACCTGTCCGCCCAGGAACGATGCACGCCCGCCCCGATGCACCGACTCCGTTGCGATCTTCTTGATCACCGGGCTTTCGATGTACTGGAACACCTCAGCGTAGGACTCACTTTCGTAATGGTGCGCATCCACGTCGACGATCAGAAAGTCCTGGTACTTGCGCTGATGCGCCTGCCGCGCGGCGTTGGCGAGGTGCTCGTGTGAATGATATTTGTCGAACCTGAGGTCGCGGACCTCCTTGTTGGCCGGCATATCCATAGGGTGTCTCCACAATTTGTTTCACGGCGCACCGGCGCCGGACCGCGTTTGCGGCATCGCCGGGCAACCACCCGGCAGAACGGCTTCAGACATTAATGAAGATGTCGTCGCCGCGGCGCACGACCTCGAACTTCTTCAGCTTCACGCGCGCATCGCCCCAGCACTGGCCGGTCTTGAGATCGAACTCGTAGCCGTGCCACGGGCAGACGAAATGCCGGGTGTCCGAGAAGCTCTGGCCCTGGTAGGTCCGGTCGGGCGCGATCACATCGATGACTTTGTTCATCATGATGCCTTCGCAGGCGGGGCCGCCCTGGTGCGGGCAGGTATTGGAATAGGCATAATAGCTGCCTTCCTCGAAGAACATGCCGACCTCTCCTTTGGACGTCTTCACGATCTTGCGGTCGCCATCCTTGAAGTCGGATGCCTTGCTGACGAAAACTTCGGCCATGCTTTGTCCTCCTGTTCTCCCGTAACGCCGATCATGGCGAAATAGGAATTACTGTGTCCACTCGAGTAGTTTCGCAGTGCGTGCCAGCACCGGCTTGGGAATGGTGGCGGCTTTCACCACCAGCGCCTCGATCACCGCTCCCGATTGCGGACTGATCAGCATCTTCGTCTTTTCCGCATCGGCGAGGAACTGGCCATCCCGGGCCGTCGCATCGAAAGCCTTGCGCAAGATCTCGATCCTCTCGCCCGGCACTTCATGCGTGAGCCAATAGGTATAGCCGAGCACCGTCGGCACCGTGATCACTTCCACGGCCTGCCTGTCTTCTGCTGACTGCACGAGATCGATCAACAGCGGCACGGTCGGCAAGTCAGCTTCTGGTTTCAGACCGATCTGCACGAGATAGTTGAGTTTCTTCTGCTCGACCCAATGCGGACTAGATGCGATCAGCGCTGCGTAGCTGTTGCCGCCGCGGCCTTCGACCTCACCGCGTTCCAGCGCGATATTGATCTCGCGGGTGCCGCCCGAATAGCCGTTTATCACCTTGAATTTCGTGCCGAGCACGTTGTTGATGAAGGTCGGGAAGATATGGCTGTCGGAATTCGTGCCGGTCCCGCCAAGTGGCGTTTCTCGGCGCTTCGCGTCCTCGATCGATTTGGTCGGGCTCGTCGCCCAGGTGTAGAGCAGGCCGTTCGATCCGATCAAGCTGCCGATGAAGCGCAACTTCGCCGCTTCGAACTGGGCAGCCTTCCCGCCGAGCATCTGGTACATCGGCATGTTCTGGTTGACCGCCGCGATGACGGTGCCGTCCTTTGCGGCGTTGACGTAGACGTAATTCGAGGCGCGTACGCTGCCTGCGCCGTCCATGTTCTGCACGACGACGCTTGGATTGCCGGGAATGTGGCGACCGATATGCCGCGCCAGCAGCCGCGCGTAGGCGTCGTAGCCCCCGCCCGGCTGGAACCCGCAGATGATCGCGACCTGCCGGCCCTTGTAGAAATCGTCCGCCAGGGCCGTTGGCGACAATGGCAAAAACCACGACAGCGCAGCTAGACACCCCAGTGCGGCGCGGTGCGAAGCGTTGCTCGGCATTGATCCTCCCTGGACCGTTCGCAGCGCCAGCTAATTGCCGCGCTTAAATATTGGCCGCGATGTTAGCTCTTTCGCGATCGAATGCAACGCTACGGGGACGTGCCTGACGGGGCAGATCGCCCCGTCAGGCGGACGAAAATTGAGTGCGCACTTCTGCAACGCAGGCATTACAGCTGTGGACACCGCCCAGGGTGCGCCACGATTGCGCTGCAATCTCGCGGCTCTTGGCACACGATGGGCGAATCGGCGGCACATTCGGCAGGCGCGACCTGAATGAGCACAACGAACCAGCATCGAAACTCGGAATAGACTCGCAGCATCGAGGATTTTCATGTTCTGGCGCAAGAAGGGCGACGGCTTCGATTGGCACAAGCATGTGCGCACGACGATCAAAATCCGGCGTGAGGCTCGCCGCCAGAAGGTCGACGACGTCGTCGATCTCGCAGTCGGCGGCATCAAGGGCGCAGGGCAGGCTGGTGTCGCAGCAGGCACCTCTGGACTGGACTCCATGAGCCGGGCGATATCCGCGCCGTTTCTCTGGCTGGGTCGCGCTGTCGCGGTGGCGCTTGAATGGGTCAGCCGCACATTGACGCGTCTGCTAGGCCCCGTTGGCGGGATGATGGAACATCGCGGCCTCGCCCCCATTCTCGGCCTCGCAGCACTCGTCGCAAGCTTGCTTGGCATCGGCCGAGCGCAGGTCGATGGCTGGGACGCAGTAGCACTCGCGCTTGGTTTGGGCGGCTTGGTCATTCTCGTTTTGCTCGTGGCCCCCCCGATCTTTGCCGGCCGCGGGCCGCCCGTGATCACCGCCCTGGCCGACCGCGCAGCCGTCCTCTGGAAGCAACTGCCCGGCCTCGGCGGAATCTCGGTCTCAGCGCAGCGCGGATTGACGGCGACGGCCTTGTTGGTCGCCGCTGGAGCCCTCGGTTGGATCGGCTCGGCCTGGATCGGCAAACTGTCACTCTCGACCGTATCCGCCATTCCCGGGCTGTCGCGGCCGATCTCGGAAGGCTCAGCGAGCGTCATCAGCGGCGACAGCTTACGTCTCAACGGCCAGACAATTCGCCTCACCGGCGTCGAAGCGCCCGAGATCGAGCAGACGTGCGGCGGCCAGGTGCGTGGAGAGGCGCGAGGCGAAGGCCGCAGCGAGCCACGATGGAAGTGCGGCGAGGCCGCCCGCACGCAGCTTCGGGAATTCGTGCGCGGCAAGCAGGTTCGCTGCGAACTGGCTTCGGGCGGCGACAAGGGCCTCTGCCGGGTCGGCACGCAGGACATCGCCGCAGAGCTTGTGACGCGCGGCGCGGTGTTCGCGCAACAGGGGCTCTTTTCAAGTTATGGCCGTCTCGAGCAGGATGCTCGCAACGCCAAGCGCGGTTTGTGGAAGGGCGTTCCCGAGCGGCCGGAGGACTATCGTAGCCGGCTCTGGGAAACCGCCAAGAAAGCCGCCCCGCAGGGCTGTCCGATCAAGGGACAGGTCTCGCGCAACGACCGCGTCTATGTGGTGCCCTGGCAGGCGAGCTATACCCGCGTCCGCATTCGCCAGGACAAGGGCGAACGCTGATTCTGCACCGAAGCGGAAGCTCAGGCTGCGGGGTTCAAACGCCAGGGAGCGTGATGGGCGGCGAAAAGCGTTGCGTGCCAAACGCCGACCGGTGCTCCTGGTTCAAATCGCGCTCAGCGAACTCAATGGCGCCGACGCACTCACCTGCGCCACACTCCATCTAGCTTCGCACTCAACCCCGCCTTCGCCAGGGCCTCGCGCGCAAGTTTCTCTGCTTCCGCGATCACCCGCATCGGTTCAGCGACGTGCGTGAGCTTGCCCTCGCGATAGACCACCTCGCCATCGACCATCACCAGCTTTGCATCCGAGCCCCGCGCCGCCGTGACGAAGCTCGACAGCGGCCGGTGCTGCACGCCGATCCACGGCTTGGCGATATCGAACACGGCGATATCCGCGCGCTTGCCCGCTTCGAGCGAACCGATCTCGGCCTCCATCCCCAGCGCCTTCGCGCCGTTGATCGTCGCCATCTCGATCGCGTTCTCGGCCGAGATGCGCGTCGGATCGAGGTGGCGCACATGCTGCATCAGGATCGCGGTCTTCATCTGCTCGACCATGTCGACGGAGTAGTCGACCATCGGCCCGTCGGTGCCGAGCGTCGTCAGCACACCGAACCGCTGCGCCGCCGAGACCGGCCCGATGCCACCGCCGCGGATCGATTCGGATGTCGGCGTGTAGACCATGCTCGCGCCGACGTGTGCCATCTGTTCCAGGTCAAGTTCGGTATTGTGTATGCAATGGGCGAGCACCCACGAGCTGTCGAGAATGCCGAGCTGCATGAGATAGCGCACGTCGGTCCTGCCGGTCTCGCGCAGGTACTTGAGGAACCCCTTTTCCAGGGAGAACGTGCCGCCGGCGATGTGCGCCGAGATGCGCACGCCGAGTTTCTTTGCGAGTTCATAGCCGCGTGTGATCAGCTGCTCCGTGCTCATGCCGGCCGCCACCCAATGCGCATTCGTCTCGATCACCATCGCCAGCCGGACGCGGCCACCGGCCTTGCCGTCCCACCGGCGAAACTCCTCCTCATAGGCCGCCAGCGATTCATCCAGGCTCAACGGATGTCGCGGATTGCCCGGCGTATTGCAGCGCAGCTCTTTCGCGAACACTTGCCGCAGGCCCACCTCCGCTACCGGCTCGACGCTGGCTTTGACGAGCTGTGGCGTCGTCGTCGTCACCGAATGATTGAGCGAGGTCGTCGTTCCCGTCGCCAGCATTTCCATGGCCGCGACCGTGCTCGAGATTCGCATGGCGTCTTCGCCGAGCGTCATCGATAACGGCAGCAGAAGCCCGGTTACCCAATCCTCGAGCAGCATGCCGTCAGCGAGGCCCTTGAAGATCGTGTACCAGTGGTGCTGGTGCATGTTGATGAGGCCCGGCATCACGATCGTGCCGCCCGCGTCGACGACGCTGTCGAAGCCATCCGCCGCCGGCATCGTCGATACAGGCCCCACGCCCGCAATGCGCGCGCCGTCGACGGCGACCCACCCGCCGGGATATACGGTTCGGCTCCCGTCGACCGTGACGACATGGCCATTGCGGATGAGGGTTCGCGACATCTGGAATTTTCCCGAGGGCTCTACTGATACTGGACTTCTGGCGGGCGCTGGTGCGCTGCTGCCTTGCGCTGGATGTTGGGCCAAAGCGACCGCGGCGGTCAATTGCCCTTCCCGCCGGGAACGCGCGATGCTACGTCCCGCCCATCGCTGTCAGCGCGGTCACCGGCAGCCGCTTGCGAGCCCGCACCCCCGGCGATAAGAGTAGCCGTTCGCAGGGTGCCTGAGGCGGAAATCTTGCTGCCGAACTTGGCGTGTGCCGGGGGACCTGTTTCCTCGACGCCGTTCTCCCGCACAGCTGCATCCCTGGAATGGGCATTGAAAGGTAGCCGATGACGGCGAAGACAAGCGCTACTTACGGGCTCATTGGCGCTGCCGGATACATCGCACCGCGCCATCTCAGGGCGATCAAGGACACCGGCGGAAATCTGTCTGCCGCACTGGACGGCGCCGACTCCGTCGGCATCATGGATTCCTATTTCCCCGACGCCCGCTTCTTCACCGAGTTCGAGCGCTTCGACCGTTACGTCGACCGCTGTCGCCGGGAAGACAAGAAGATCGACTACATGGCGATCTGCTCGCCCAACTATCTGCACGACGCACACGTCCGCTTCGCGCTGCGCTCCGACGCCGACGCGATCTGCGAGAAGCCCTTGGTCCTGAACCCCTGGAACATCGACGCGATCGCGGAGATGGAGCGCCAGACCGGCCGCAAGGTGAACACCATCCTGCAGCTTCGCCTGCACCCCGTCATCGCCGGCCTCGCGGCACGCATCAAGGCCGAGCCGAAGGGCACCGTCCACGACGTCGATCTCACCTACATCACGTCGCGCGGCCGCTGGTACTACACGTCCTGGAAGGGCGACGAGAAGAAGTCCGGCGGCATCGCCACCAACATCGGCGTCCATTTCTTCGACATGCTGACCCACGTGTTCGGTCCGGTGAAGGAGAACCTGGCGCATCATCGCGCGATGGATTGCGCGGCCGGCTATCTCGAGCTGGAGCGCGCGAGGGTGCGCTGGTTCCTATCGATCAATTCACGCGATCTGCCGCGCGACGTCCAGGGCAAGAAGACCACCTATCGCTCGATCACCGTCGACGGCAAGGAGATCGAGTTCTCCGAAGGCTTCACCGACCTGCACACGGAGAGCTATCGCGAGATAACGGCCGGTCGAGGGTTCCCGCTGGCCGAAGTACGGCCGTCGATCGAGATCGTCTCGGCCTTGCGCAATCTTCCATTGACCCCAGGCAAGGGCAACCCCCACCCG
>CANJPN010000364.1 GCA_947475855.1 Bradyrhizobiaceae bacterium | reverse complement strand
TTGAAGAAACTTCACGGCCGACTAAATATCCAGATCCTTCGCGAAGGCGGCGCGTTCCTGGATGAAGCGGAAGCGGGACTCGGGTTTGGAGCCCATCAGTGCGTTGACGGTCTCCGCGATCGTGCTCTTGTCGCCTTCGCCGACTTCGACGCGCAGCAACAGGCGCTTGGATGGATCCATCGTCGTTTCCTTGAGCTGGGACGCGTTCATCTCGCCCAGGCCCTTGAAGCGGTTGGTTTCGATCTTCTGGTTCGGCTTGAATTCCTTGGCGATGATCGCCTCGCGCTGCTTGTCGTCTCGGGCGTAGAACGACTTCGCGCCCTGCGTAATCTTGAACAACGGCGGCACGGCCAGGAAGAGGTGGCCGTTGTCGATCAGTGCCGGCATCTCCTGGAAGAAGAATGTGATCAGCAGCGAGGCGATGTGCGCGCCGTCGACGTCGGCATCGGTCATCACGATGACGCGCTCGTAACGCAGATCGTCGTCGTTGTAGCGGCTGCCGAGACCTGCGCCGAGCGACTGGATCAGGTCCGAGAGCATCTGATTCTGCGCGAGCTTCGCAGATGAGGCATTGGCGACATTCAGGATCTTGCCGCGCAACGGCAGAACGGCCTGCGTCTTCGGGTTGCGTGCCTGCTTGGCGGAGCCACCGGCCGAGTCGCCCTCGACGATGAAGATCTCGGTGCCTTCCGCGGTCTGGATCGCGCAGTCGACGAGCTTGCCGGGTAGCCGCAGCTTGCGCGTAGCGGACTGGCGGCCGATCTCTTTTTCGCGCTTGCGCTTGAGGCGGTCCTCGGCCTGCTCGATGCACCATTCGAGGAGGCGCGTGGCCTGCTGCGGGCTATCGGCGAGCCAATGATCGAACGCATCCTTGACGGTGTTCTCGACGATGCGGGTCGCTTCGACGGTGGCGAGGCGATCCTTGGTCTGGCCCTGGAACTCGGGCTCGCGGATGAAGACGGAGAGCATGCCGGCGGCCGTGCCCATCACGTCCTCGGCCGTGATCTGCGCCGCCTTCTTGTTGTTGGTCAGCTCGCCGTACGTGCGCAGAGATTTCGACAGAGCAGAACGGAAGCCGTTCTCGTGGCTGCCGCCGTCGCCAGTCGGAACCGTGTTGCAGTAGGAGCGGAGGAAGCCGTCCTCGTTGGCGACCCAGGCAACGGCCCATTCGACCGAACCGTGCTTGCCTTCCTTCTGGACGTTGCCGGCGAACACATCCTTGGTTACGAGGACGGCGTCGCTGATCGAGGCGAGCAGGTAGTCCTTGAGGCCGCCGGGGAAATGGAACACGGCTTCCGCCGGGGTGTCATCCTTGATGAGGGCTGGATCGCAGGACCAGCGGATTTCGACGCCGCCGAACAGATAGGCCTTGGCTCGCGCCATCTGCATGATGCGGCCCGGCTTGAAGGCGCAGCCCTTACCGAAGATCTTCTCGTCCGGCTTGAAGCGCACCTTGGTGCCGCGCCGGTTCATGATCGAGCCGAGCTTCTCCAGCTTGGTCTGCGGCTCGCCGCGGCTGAACACCATGCGATAGAGCTGCTGGCCACGTGCGACTTCGACCTCGAGGCGCTCCGCCAGGGCGTTGACGACGGAGACGCCGACGCCGTGCAGGCCGCCGGAGGTCTGATAAGCCTTTCCGTCGAACTTGCCGCCGGAGTGCAGGGTGCACATGATCACTTCGAGGGCGGACTTGTTCTTGAATTTCGGGTGGGGGTCGACGGGAATGCCGCGACCGTTGTCGGAAACCGACAGATAGCCGTCGGCCTCCATGCGGACTTCGATGAAGGTTGCGTGGCCGGCGACGGCCTCGTCCATGGCGTTGTCGATCACCTCGGCGAAGAGGTGGTGCATCGCCTTCTCATCGGTGCCGCCGATGTACATGCCGGGACGGCGACGGACGGGCTCCAGCCCCTCGAGCACCTCGATGTCGGCTGCCGTATAACTGTCGGACGCGTCCAGCGTCGTCTTACGGGCGCGGGCAACGGCGGTCTTGTCTGTCATTTCGGCTTCCAACCTTGCAATCAGGTCGCGCTGAGAGGCCATGATGTACCCTCGCTCGGGGTCCGGTACTCTTGGCACACGTATTCTGGGCACACGAATTCTGGCACTGCTGCAAATTCGAGGCTCGGTTCGATGGCTCTGAGCCGAATCTCCTGGCCGCTGCTCGAAAGCGTCAGTCGCATGTCGTCTTGTGGATTGGCAAGGGCCTGATGGGCGGGGTGTTGCCTGTCGGCCATGCGGTAGGGGCAGGTAACGCCATCTGCGCGGCTGAATTGCGGTCAGCGTACCACGATGAGCGCATCGAGAGCGAGTACGCCATTGCTTTCCGCAAATACCATCAATGGGTTGATGTCGATCTCCGCGATTTCTGGGTGGGTCAGGACAAACGCGCCCAGGCGCGCGACAAGGGTGGTGACGGCGGCCACGTCGCGCGCCGGCGAACCGCGGAATGGGCCGAGCAGGCGTGCCGCCTTGAGCTTATGCAACTCGATGGCGATTTCGGCCTCGTCCAGATCGGGAGGCAGCAGGCGCACGTCCGCGAGGGCTTCGGCCTGGACGCCGCCGAGCCCGATTGCAATGACGGGCCCCCATGCCGGATCGTTGCGGACGCCAAGGATCAGCTCCAGGCCGCCCTTGGGGGCCATGCGTTCGACGAGCACGCCGTCGAGGACAACGCCGGGGGCGGATTTGGCGATATTGGCGTCGAGCCGCCGCCAGCCGTCAGCCAAGGCGGTGGGGGTGTCGAGGGCGAGGATCACGCCGCCGGCGTCGCTCTTGTGCGAAAGCGCAGGCGCTTGCGCCTTGAGCGCGACGGGATAGCCGAGTTCGGCGGCCACGGCTTCGGCCTCGGTCAGGGTGCGCGCGAGATGGCCGGCCGGCACGGTGATACCGGCTTGGGCGAGAAGCGCCTTGGCGCGGTACTCGGGGATGATGCCTGCCGGCAGTGGTGGCGCCGGTGGCAACTTTGCTGAGCGTTTCGCGGTGGCGGCTTTTTCCAGTCGGGCGCCGAGCTTGGTGACTGTCGCCAGCGCACGCATCACGCGGTCTGGCGAGCGGACGAAGGGGATGCCGAGTTCGCGGAACTGGCCGACATAATTCTCCGGCACCGGGGCCTCGTCGCCGAGCATCGCGTAGACCATGGGTTTGCGGTGCTCGATGCTGCGGATCGCGTTGAGAACCGGCTCGGTCTTGCGCGCGGCCATGGCCGGGCTCGACAGGATCATGCCAAGCACGACGCTGCCGTAGCGGGCGTCGGCGGCGAGCGGCGGCAAAGCGCGTGTGTAGAGGTCGGGATCGACAAGCGGTTGGGCCGTGAGATCTACGGGGTTCGTGGGCAGGATCAGTCCCGGGGCAAGCTTGTCGAGGACGTCGTAGGATGCGCCTTCGGGTTGCGGAAGGTCGAGGCCGGCGTCGTCGGCGAGATCGAGCATCAAAGCCTTGAAGCAACCGGACTCGCCGAACACGAGCGGCGGACGGCTCGGCAAATGTTCGAAGCGGGTCATCATCTCGGCGACGTCGATCAATTCGTCCATGGTGGTGACGAGGCCGACGCAGGCGTTCTCCACGAGTGTCTTCATAACGTCCCAGTCGCCGGTCATCGCGCCGGTGTGGGTGATCGCGCTTTCGCGCGCGGCGGCGCTGCGGCCGGGATGCAGCATAACGACCGGCTTCGATTTTTCGCGTGCTTTGGCAGCAAGTGCGAGGAAATCGCGCGGGCGGCGGATCTGTTCTGCGACGATGGCTAGGACCGAGATCGCGGGATCGTCGATGGCGTGCGCCATGAAGTCCTCGATCCCGTTGACGGCTTCATTGCCGGTCGAGACGGTAAGGGCGACGCCGAGGCCACGCGCGTTGAGGGCAGCGCGGATGACGGAAGCCATCGCGCCGGACTGCGAGATGATCGCAACCGTCGGGCGGTCCGGCTTGAACGGATCGGCGCCGCCGAAGGTGCAGCAGATGCCATCGACGTAGTTGACGAAGCCCAAGCAGTTCGGCCCGACGACGACCATACCGGTCCTGGACGCGATTTCGGCCAGTTCGCGCTGTTTGGCGGAGCCTTCGCCACCCGCTTCGGCGAAGCCAGCGGAGAAGATGATGACGCCGGCAACGCCGCGTTCCGCGCATGCCTTCACGGCGTCGAGTACGGCGTGGCCAGGGATCGCTAACACGACGCAGTCGACGTTATCGGGAAGCTCGCGCGGCGAGGGTACGCAGCGCCGGCCCATCAGCTCGGATTGCTTCGGGTGGATGATGTGGATGTCACCCTTGTAGGCGAAGCGATCGAGGTTCGCCACGACCTGTCCGCCGAGCGAGCCCGGCGTCGATGAAACACCGGCCACTGCGACGGAGCGAGGGCGCAGCATGCGAGCGATGGCGGAGGCGGTGGAGGCGGACATGGTCGTACCTGGCATTCTGCATGATGGCCGTAGGGTGCGGTAGCGCGTCTGCGCGTACCGCACCGATGTTGTGGTTCACCGTGGATGGTGCGGTACGCGCTTTGTCTTGGTCGCTTCGGCAAACATGCCGACGCGACGCGCGCTACCGCACCCTACGTCTTAATCCACATCCCGCTTCATCGTCTGCAAGCCCGGCTTGAAGCTCTTGTCGTCGAGGAACTGCTTGAGGCCCTGCTGGCGGCCGGACTCGGTGTCGAGGAAGCGGGCGGCCTGGTTCTTGGTGAGCAGGTATTCGTCGGACTGCTCCCAGCTCATGCCCTGGACGAAGCGCACGGCCTGCTTGCAGGCGCGCAGCGTGGCGGGGTTCTTGCCCTTGAGATCCATCGCCAATGCGCGCGTGCGTTCGCGCAGTTTCGACTTCGGCACGCTTTCGTTGACGAGGCCCATCTCGGCGGCCTTCTTCCCGTCGAACGGGTTGCCCGTCATGATGTAGTACATGGCGTCGCGGTGGCGCATGGTCTGGACCACGGCGCGTGTGACATTGCCTCCGGGCACGATGCCCCAGTTGATCTCGGACAGGCCGAATTGGGCGTCGTCGGCGGCGATGGCGAGATCGCAGGCGACGAGCGGCGTGAAGGCGCCGCCGAAGCACCAGCCGTTGACCATCGCGATCGTCGGCTTGGAATAGTTCATGAGCATCCGCCATTGCCAGTTCCAGGCGGAGCGGCGGCGCTGCATCTGTTCGTCGTAGGGGAGATGATCGAGGGCGCGGAAGTATTCGCGCAGGTCCATGCCGGCCGAGAAACTGTCGCCGGCCCCGGTCAGCACCACCACCTTGACGCGATGGTCGATCTCGAGCGTGTCGAGAATGCGGACCATCTCGTCGTTGAGGTCCGGGTTCATCGCGTTGCGCTTTTCCGGACGCGAAAGCGTGACCCAGGCGATGCCGTCGTCGAGTTGGACGTCAACGCACTTCCAGTTGCCGATTTTCTCGAGCTTTTCTGCAGCTTTCTTGGCCATGGCCCTCTCCCGATCTTGCGTGGTGTGGCGGGAACTTAGACCATGCTTCCCATGGCTGCCAGCGGGTTGGGTGCTGCCAGCCATGTTCAAGCGGTGGGGCTGGCCGGGCTATCGGGATGACGTGACGAAAGTGGCGAGTGCCTCGGCTTTCGCGGGTTGGCGCACGGCTTCGGCGAGCGAAAAGCCGAATATCACGCAGACGACCAAGGTACTGACGTTCATGAATCCAACTCGCTTGGGGTGGACCGCCCTGCTGCCGACAGGCGGAGGATGCGGCGTGCGGAGATTGTTCGTCCAAACGGTTTAATGAGCAGCCAAGACTCGTGATAAACTTGAAACCAATCGCGCTACCTGCCACATGCGACGGCAGGCCCGGGGTCAATTCCGGCCAGTGCTTCCAGCTTCACACAGCAGGCAACAGATGATTCACCACGCTTTCGACCTGACCCTCCGCGCGCCTTCTGCTGTTTCCGGCGCTGCGTCCGATCTCGGTCAGATGCCGGAATGGAACCTCGCCGACCTCTATGCTTCCCCGGATGCGCCGGAGATCGGTCGCGATATCGCGGCTGCGACAACCGAGGCCGCGCGCATCAAGGCCGCATATCAGGGCAAGCTCGTCGCCATGGCGGCAGACGGCGCGAAGATCGCGGAGGCCGTGATCGCCTACGAGAAGCTGTCCGATCTGATGGGCCGCCTGGGGTCCTACGCCGGCTTGCTCTATGCCGGTGACCAAGCCGATCCGGCGCGCGCGAAGTTCTACGGCGACATCTCGGAGAAGCTCACGGCTATCTCGTCCGACCTCATCTTCTTTGAGCTCGAATTGAACCAGATCCCCGACGACGTTCTGGCGAAGGCGCTGCAGGTGCCCGCGCTCGCCAAATACAAGCCGTGGTTCGACGACCTGACGAAGGAGAAGCCGTATCAGCTCGAGGAGCGGATCGAGCAGTTGTTCCACGAGAAGAGCCAGACCGGGCGTGGGGCGTTCAAC
>CANJPN010000363.1 GCA_947475855.1 Bradyrhizobiaceae bacterium | reverse complement strand
TTGAAGCCGGCCCCCACCAAATAACGCCCCACCAAACCGGTTGACGCCGCCGCCCTCCTCGATCATATTACCGCCCGATCGCGAGGGCTGAGAGGCCCCCGTGCAAGAGGCGCTGCCCGAGGCTCATGGCCCGGGTGCTCGGGTAACCTGGCACCTGGAGGCCGAGAAGTCCGCGAGATTCGCTCGCGGCGCCACAGGGCGCGGATAAAACGCTGAAGGATCAGCTATGTACGCAGTCATCAAGACGGGCGGCAAACAGTATCGTGTTGCCGAGCATGACGTCATTCAGATCGAGCGGCTGAGCGGCGACGCCGGCAGTGCGGTCGAGTTCACCGAAGTGCTCATGGTGGGCGAAGGCGAGAGCGTGAAGGTCGGCAAGCCGCTGATCGCAGGCGCAAAGGTCACGGCGGAGCTTGTCGAGCAGACCCGCGGCCCCAAGGTGATCGCGTTCAAGAAGCGCCGCCGTAAGAATTCTCGCCGCAAGAAGGGCCATCGCCAGGACCTGACGAAGGTGCGGATCACGGGGATCTCGGCCTGATCGGGCTGAGACGCCGAGAACAGTTTTGAAGGGGCGCGGATCGCGCTCCAGGTAGAATACAACCCGGCGCACATGACCAATGGTCAGCCGCAGCGCCACGATTAGGACAGGGGACCGACTATGGCCCAGAAGAAAGCAGGCGGTTCATCCCGCAACGGCCGCGACAGCAACCCGAAGATGCTGGGCGTGAAGCGTTATGGCGGCCAGGAAGTGCTCGCCGGCAACATTCTCGTTCGCCAACGTGGCACCAAGTGTCACCCGGGGGACAACGTCGGCATGGGCCGGGACCATACTATTTTCTCCAAGATCAATGGCGTCGTCGAGTTCCGTCGGCGCAGGAACGACCGGGTCTTCGTCTCGGTCAAACCTGTCAAAGCTGTAGCAGCAGAATAACGCGGCGAACCAGCCATATGGCTCGCCGCAGGTCCCAGGACCCCCGCGGTGAGCTTCACGACAGATCGGTCATCCGGACGTCAGGTCCGCGACTTAGATCTTCGGCTCGGCGAGGAGGGCGATGGGAAACCATTCGCCCTCGTTTCTTTTCTCGCAGCCGGAGTGATCGACATGACCCAGCTCGACGACGCACACATCGTGTTCCCGGATCTATTCCGCGACGACGTACTGCACATTGAGACCCGCCGCCTCTGGTTGCGGTGGCCGATGCTGTCCGACGCGCAGGCGCTGCATTCGGTGGCCTGGCGTGAAGCACTGGCTCGCAACGCCGCCGTGCGGCCACAACCATTCCCCGCAAGCGAGCCAAGCCTTTGGATCGCGGAGGCCCGCGGCGGCAACGAAGCAGGGCTTCGCCTCGATCTTGCGATCGCGGAAAAGTCCCGGCCGGGTAGCCTGATCGGTCTCATCGGCGTTCGTTCGCTGGGGCCGGCCAACGAACTATCGCTGGGCTTCCTGTTGGACGTGGAGCACCAGGGACAGGGCTTGATGACGGAAGCAGTGCGTGCGCTCGCGGGTATGGTGTTCCGCTATACCGAGGCGACGGTCATTCATGGCTCCAGCGGCATCGCCAACGTTGCGTCGAAGCGCGTGATGGAGAAGGCCGGCTTCCGCTGTGTCGAGCGTTCGTCGGGCCAGCGCCCGCAGCGCACTGCCTCCGTTGCCGGGTGCCCGTCGTTGGTGTTGAGGCGCTCGGTTTGGCGCGGGACTGGTCGGCGGGGCAGCACGAATGCCGTCGCAGCCGAGGCGCCCTGTGGTTGCGCGGCATGATGCGCGTCCCGCAAAGGCGCGCGTCAGCGCTTCGCCGCCTGCAATGACGGTGATGCCGCTGGCGCCGACTGCACGATGCCCTTCGACACACCGGTTTCGAGGACCACGCGGCACTCGGCCGGAAGCCGATCGAGCGTCATTGGCGGCGGTGGTGGCTTCGGCGGCCCGGTGACGGGCTTGGCTGGCGCTGTGACCCGCTTGAGCCAGTCCGTGAGTTCGGCACCGCAGCCGTCGTCGCCAGGTGGAGGCGGTTGTGGCTTGCAGTTCGCACTGTCCTTGGGGCAGCCGATGCGCACGTGGAAATGATAGTCATGGCCCCAGTAGGCCCTGACCTTCGACAGCCAGGAGCGATCCGTCCCCATCTTGTCGGCGCTTTCGCAGAGCGCCTTCTTGATCGCGGGATTGACGAAGATGCGTTCGACTTGGGGCGATTGCGCCGCGCGCTTGATGATGCGCGCGCGCGGCTCGTCCCAGCGCTGCGGATCGACCGATAGCTTGTCCGGTGCCACCATCGAGACCGCCGACATTTCCTCGCGTTCCGTCTCGCTCAGCCGGCGTGAAGGCATCGGCGTGAACCATATGTCGGCATCGAGACCGATCTGGTGGCTGGCGTGCCCGGTGAGCATCGGGCCACCCCGCGGCTGCGAAATGTCTCCGACGAGCAGACCCGGCCAGCCATCCGACTTCTGCGCGGCGATCGCGAAGTTCTCGACCCACTGGACCAGTTCGGGATGGCCCCAGTTGCGGTTGCGGCTGAGGCGCATCGCCTGCCAGGCCTTGCCGTCGATTGGCAGCGCTCGTGCGCCGGCAAGGCAACCGCCGGCATAACCGCCGACGGCGCTCGGCGGGATCGGGGCGGGCTGCTTGGCGGCGCCGAAAAGGGTCTTGGCCGGGACGACATCGGCTGCAGGTTTGGGGGCAGCGGGAGCTGCGCCGGCGGATGGGTGGGCCGAAGCTGTCGATGGCGATGGCGGCGGAAACCCGCTCGGTCCGCCTTGGGCATGCGCAGCGCCGGCCAACAAGCTGCAAAGCAGCGCCAGCCCCAACAAGTTCCCCGTCATGCCCATCGCATCACCCCTCCGCTGAGCCCACGCCTCCGCTGAGTCATGGACCGAAGATAACCGCTTCTGGCTACATTGTCCGGCGGAAATGAGACGTGATGCCAAGCGGATCACGCTTGCCTATCGAGTGCCCCGCGTAGTGCCCGTGCGAGCTCGATCCGGCTGTATGGCTTGTGAAGCAGCGGTACGCCCGCCTGGTTGTTGTGGCCGCCTCCAGCAACTTCATCGGGATAGCCCGACGTCAATAGAATGCGCAGGTTCGGCGCATGTGTGGCAATCCATCGTGCAACGTCGAACCCCGATACGCCGCCCGGCATCACGACATCACAGAAGACGACATCGTATTTGCCGGCCCCGCCCCTCCGCAATTCGTCGATCGCAGCGACGCCGCTTTGGATTTCGTCGACCTTGTACCCGAGCCCTTCGAGAAGCTGCCGCGCCACCTGCCGGACTTCGAGGTTGTCCTCGACCAGCAGGACCGTCTCGCCGTCGGCTACCCGCAGCGCCTCGTCGTCGAGGGCGATGGCGGCCTGCCGGCCATCTTCGTCCACCCGCGGCAGGTAGATGCTCACCGTCGTGCCGAGCCCCGGCTCGGAGTAGAGTGAGACGGTGCCGCCGGATTGCTGCGCGAAACCGTGGATCGTGCTCAGCCCCAGTCCGGTTCCCTTGTCGCGGGGCTTCGTGGTGAAGAAGGGCTCGAAGGCGTGGCTGGCGACTTCGGCCGACATGCCGCTGCCCGTGTCGGTCACCGACAGCCGCACGTAGTGGCCTGGCTTGAGCCGGGTATCGTTGGACAAACCGCTCGCATCGACGATGTGCTCGCTGGTCTCGATCACGATCGTTCCGCCGTTGGGCATGGCGTCGCGTGCGTTGATGGCGAGGTTGAGAACAGCATTCTCGATCTCGCTAGGATCGGCCTTCACCAACGGCAGCTTCGGCGAGAGATTGGTCGTCAGGGTGATTTGTTCGCCGATCGAGCGCTGCAGCAGGTCGACCATTTGGGCGATCTGTTCGTTGAGGCTCAAGAGTGAAGTGGAAAGCTGCCGGCGACGAGCGAATGTCAGTAGCCGCGAGGTCAGGCGTGCGCCCATTTCGGCCGCCGCCTGTGCCCTCTTCAGCAGCGTGATCTGTCGCTCGTCGGTGAGCCGCATTTCGAGCAGCTCGTGATTGCCGGTGATAACGGTGAGCAGGTTGTTGAAGTCGTGAGCGATGCCGCCGGTAAGTTGGCCGAAAGCTTCCATGCGCTGGGCGACGCTGAGCGCCTTCTGGCGCTTGAGTTCTTCGGTCACGTCGCGGATCATGCCGACCCGGCTCATCACACTACCGTCTGCTTCTCGCACGACGCTGCCGCGAACCATGGCGGTGAACGTTGAGCCGTCCTTGCGACGGCACTCCACGGTTAGAGTGTCGAACGTCTTTCCCGAATCGAGTGCGCGCCAGGCTTCGTCGACCGCGGCATGGTCGAGATCCGAAGCGAACAGCATGCTCGATGGCCGGCCGATCAGCTCATCGCGACCGTAGCCGAAAAGTTGGCTCATCGCCGCATTGGGCACACGGATCTGCCGTTCTTTGTTCGTTTGCACGATACCGTCCGGCACCGCGTCGAGCAGCGCGGAGAGTTCGGCGGTACGCTCGATGACACGCCGCTCGAGCTCCACTTCGAGCCGCTTGCGTTCCGTGACGTCTCGCAAAACGACAGTGAAAGTCGTGTTCCCGTCGATCACGAGCTTCGAGATCGATGCTTCCGCCGGAAACTCGCTGCCATCCTTGCGAAGGCCGGCAACTTCCTGACGTTCGCCCATCCGCTGCGCCGTGGTGCCTGAGGCCGCGAACCGCTGTATGTGTCCTTCATGCGAGGCGCGGAAGCGCTGCGGAATCAATGTTTCGAGCGGCTGCCCCATGACTTCGGCGTCGGCGTATCCGAAGATCTTCTCGGCACCTTGATTGAAAAGGACGATACGGCCCTTCTCGTCGATCGAGATGATGGCGTCCGCGGCGATCGAGAGGATACCAGAAAGGCGCGCCTCGGAGCGGCGCTCGAGATGCTGAGCTTCCCGGCGGCGCGTATCATCCCGCACGACGCCGACGAGGCGGATCGGTTTGCCCAGGCGGAATTCCGTCGCGCCGCGCGATACGATATGGCGGGTGCCTCCGCCCGGCGGGATGATCCGGAATTCCGCGAAGTATCTGCCGTCGCCAGCAGGGTCGATCGCCCGCTCGAAGGCTTTCAACCGCGTGGACCTGTCCTCCGGATGGACCATCTCCTCGATGGCTTGCAATGTCGTTTGTGCGCCAGATGGCAGGCCCCACAGGGCGGCCGCGAAATCGTCGATCTCGAGCGTGTCTGTCTCCGGTTCCCAAGACCAGGTTCCAAGCTGCGCGGCATCCAAAGCAAGCTTTGCACGGGTTCTGACCTCGAAAAGACTGACAGCAACGAGACCGCGATAGATGAACCAGGCGCCGACCAGCTTGTAGATGTGGCCGATGAGGTTGAAGAGCCCATTGACGTCCGTGTAGATCGTCAGGAACACCTCCGCCATTGCCGTCAAGATCGTCGCGCACATCAGTGCTACGGGATCGAAGCCACCGGTGTCTGATGGCAACGGGAGTGGTCTTCTGGAAATCAAGCGGCAGAAGCCCACAGCCGCCGCGAGGCTGATCGCAATTACCGAGACTTCAACCCAGATCTTGAAGGGCGTGAGCCCTTGGCCTGGAATGAAGGTCGAAGGTATCCAATCCGGCCAGTAGATGACGATCAAGACTACCACGCAGACGCCGGCCAGCATTCGAGCGGTGCACGTGAACATCGCGCGCTCCGGCACGAGCCGGTCCCAGCTCAGGTAGGCGACCGCAAGCAGCGCTGCTGCAGAGAGAAGTCGCGCGGCGAGCCAGAAGTTGATCGCTTTTTCCGGGTTCGACGGTGTCACGAAGTCCGGCATGCCCGCGTAGCTGTGGGTGTGGGCGAAATCGAGCAGGGCTACGCCCAGGAATGCGACGCCGAGCAGCATCATGTTGCGACTGCGCCGGCCACCTCCCGACGCCTGAGCAACAACGAAAACCATCACGCATACCACGATAGAGCATGTCTCTAGAAAGGCGTGCAGCGTGGGATAGTTCGATAGCTGGGTCTCGCCTAGATTCAGAATTCGCGATCCCGCGATCGTGATCGCGGTCAAGATCACCAGCAGGCCCGTGAACCTGACATAGGGATGCCGAGCGGTGCTGCGGCAAAGCCGCAAGTCAATTCGATCGAGCCAGCCAACCTTGGCTTGCGAACCTCGAGCGCCGTATCGCCGGCCCTCATCACCTAGCATTCTGACGATCCTTGGATATGCGCTGGCCATCCAGCGGTCCGGATGGTCGAGGGCAGCGAACGAGCGCCGCGCCACGGCCTCGTTGAAATAGGGTAGGACTGTCTACCCCACCGGTCTTCGCCGTCAATGCCGGGTGTCCGTCAATCCCTGCAGTCAATTTCCATGTGCCCAGCGCCAGGCGGCCGTTGACGTTCGTGCGGGTTGAGCGATGTCAACGCCAAGGGCGGACGCAGCCCCCACATTCACATCATCCAACGCGGTTCCAGCACACGCCCCATGGCACTCCCT
>CANJPN010000362.1 GCA_947475855.1 Bradyrhizobiaceae bacterium | reverse complement strand
TTGGTTGCGGTGAGTCCGAAAGCCGGCTTGTCATAACGTCGTGTCGTGCGCTCGAAGACCTCGAAGGCGGCCGCGGCATGACGGGCAGCGGATGTGTGACTGAATGGGTTGAATGGACTTGCCAACATCATCCGTGTGGCGTCGGCGGCGAGGCGTGCTGGTTGAACCACGGCATGGCCCAACTCGTACCATTGATAGAGCAAGCTCAATTCCCCCGGGTAGCTATCCCCACTCGCCCCAACCTGCGCCCAGGCCACGATGACACCAAGTCCAGGCAGACGCTTGTCTACGAGTCCGTGCGTCATGAGGCTGACACGATTCGTGCGGCGCACAAATCAGGCATCTTGCAAGCGAATCGCACAACCCGGCCGAACGAACGAGGCCGCCGATGCGCGGCTAAACGGGTGTAGTATCAATCGTTAATGGGGCAACGCTGATGCGGAAACTTGATTAATGGCGAGCATGCGCGCGTGTCATCTATCAGTACCGCGTAGGTAATCCGGCAACAGTTCGGTGCAAGCACGTGCCTCGGCCGGGGTTATACTCCCAAGAGCGTGAACTCGCTCGAACAGGAATTCCGTCAATTCAATGCGGTCTCTGAGCGGGGCTAATTCGGCAGGCTTTATGACGTCGCCGACATTGGCCTTCAGCGAACCGCCGACCATGCGGCGGAATTCGCGGATCATCAACGACAGACGCAGCGTCAGATGCAAACGGCTGGCGACGTGGAACAGGGGACTGCATTGCCCCTCGAAGTAGACAGGCAGCACTTGGGCACCAGATGCCTGGATCATGCGAGCAGTGAATGTTTTCCAAGGCAGGTCGAACGCGCGCGCAAATGCAGAAGGAGCCGTTGCCACACCGCCCGCTGGAAAGACGACCACGGTGGTGCCCTGGCGCAAGAGCGCGATCGCCTCATTTCTCATTCGCAGATTGGCCGCCTGGGCGGTTCGCGTCTCGGAAAAATCGACAGAAAGAGAATATGGGCGGATTTCCGGGACCTTGGTCAGGTCCTTGTTGATGAGAACACGAAACGGCCGACCGATTTCCTCGGCCATTGCCAGTGCCGCGAACCCGTCGAGGATCCCATAGGGGTGGTTGGCAATAATAACGAGCGGCACATCTGCAAGGACCTTCGCCGGCCAAGCACCGGTAATCTCCAGCCGGACATCACAGAGGTCGAAGACGGGGCGCATCACGGGTGCTCCCCTTTCGATCACTTCGGTCTTCCAGCGGCGATAGAGCGGTACGAAATAACTGCGCCCCGCCCATCGCTCCATGGCGCTGATCAATGTGCGCTTCAGCCAGGGATCGTTTGGGTTCGCGTAGGACAGTTCAGGGAAGTCCATGTCTCTCTGACCGATGGTTTAAGTACCACTACCATAGACTGGATCAGCATTTCTCGATGAGATCGAACACTGATGGGCTAACGCATCGTGTCCACTTTTTGGAAGGA
The DNA here is from genome assembly GCA_947475855.1 of Bradyrhizobiaceae bacterium. Taxonomy (GTDB): domain Bacteria; phylum Pseudomonadota; class Alphaproteobacteria; order Rhizobiales; family Hyphomicrobiaceae; genus CAMDPA01. Next base: position 4,974 of record CANJPN010000362.1, on the reverse strand, counting down.
TTGGTCCACGCTTTCCACGGTGGTTCACACTATCCAGTTTCGACTGAACCGGAATGCCCACAGTCGCATGTTTCGGCCTTGGCACAGCCTCGCTGAAAGGGGCAACGCCACACCGCTGCCGCGTCCATTCGTGGCAGACCCGATTCGGCGTGCAGGCTTCAGCTTGCTCTGGCGACGAAGGGCGGTTACCTTCGCAACGCAACATATTGCCTTCGGGGAATGCCGGTTCAGCCACCGCAGCCGCCGTCTCCAGCAGCAATAAGGTCGAGGAAACGCGTGGTACGGGAAGCCAATGCGGTCGATTTCTGGCGCGGCGTGGCGCTCATCTCTATCTTTATCAATCACATACCCGGCATCTACTACGATAAGTTCACGCATCGGAACTTCTCGTTCTCCGATTCGGCCGACTTGTTCGTTTTTCTGGCCGGATGGGCCTTTCGCCTTTCCATCGGACGGCCCGAAGATCCAACGCCGATGAAGCGGGTGATGTACCGGGTCGGCGGACGCATCGTCATACTCTATGTCGCACAGATCACGATCGTCACGATCGCCATCGGCATGCTGGCGGTAGCCGCACGACTACTCGACAACCCGTTGCTGCTCGAGTGGCACAACGCGGCCGCGGTGTTCTATGATCCCGTGAGCGCCCACATCGGTCTGATGCTGCTTACCTATCAGCTTGGTTACTTCGACATTCTCCCGCTCTATGTCGTGCTGATCATGATGGCTCCGTTCATCGTCATCATTCATCGCAAGGCGCCGAACTTTCTGTTTCCGATCTCGTTGGCGATTTACCTGTACGCACTGACGTATCAGGTCTCGCTGCCGGCTTGGCCAAGCGATGATCAATGGTTCTTCAACCCGCTGGCCTGGCAACTCGTATTCGTGCTTGGTTTTCTGATGGCCCGTGAGCGTGGCATCGGCGGATATGTGCGCCGCAACATAAACCACCTCCGTATCGTCGCCGTACCGATCCTGATATGGTCTGCGCTGGCGTCAATGTCCGATGGCTTCTGGCCCGATCCGACACTCGTGCCAGAGCCCAAATTGTTGTTCCTGATCTCCAAGACCTATGCCACGCCCCCCCGGCTGATCCAATTCCTGGCTCTCGTGGCGCTTGTATCGGTGGCGTTTCCCTGGATCAAATCGCACGCTGGGCCGATGGTCGAGGCGCTGGCTAAGCTAGGCCGCAACTCCCTGCATGTATTCTGTGTAGGATCCGTGCTCAGCCTGGGCGGACAGATCGTGCGTCTGATTTACAAAGGTGACATACTCGTCGATACTGCGATCGTCGTCGTTGGACTAACCTTGTTGTATGTGACTGCGTGGCTCGCCGAGAAGCGGGAACAAAGGGAGAAACGGGTTTGAAGCGCTTGGCGACCCATATCGTGGCCGCTGTGTCCGGAGCCTTCTTACTGCTTGCAGCGAATTCTCCGGGTTCGATCGCGCAGACGGCTGCGCCGCCGTCGCAGCCGGCACCATCGTCACCCGCCGAACCGCAGGCTGGCCAGCCGGCAGAAGATGCCAATCCCGCCCCCCCGGCTCTATCTCGAGAATGCCAGACGCCCGGCGTGAGAATTGTCGGTGACGTGCCGCTGCCACGGGTTACGCAAGCCCTGAAGTTGCGGAAGATCATCAGAATCATGGCCATCGGCGCCTCCAGTAAAGGCGGCAAAGGCGACGCCGGCTATCAAGCCATCATCGAATCGGTGCTCGAGAAAACCATCCCGGGTGTCGACGTGAAAATGATCGACCGAGGCGTATCCGGCGAGCTCGCGCGGCAGGCCGCAGACCGGCTCAGGAACGAGGTCGCGCTTTCACAGCCTGATCTGGTGCTTTGGCAGCTCGGCACGCACGATGCCTTGATGCATGTTCCCGTCGACGACTTCAAAGCGACTGTCGGCGCAACGCTCGACTGGCTGAAGCTGCACGATGTCGATGTCGTGCTCGTCGGCCTGCACTACCTGCGTCGACTCGTGCCCGATCAACACTATCAGGAGATTAGGGGCGCCCTGCGCTCGATAGCCGAAGAGAAAAAGGTACTTTGGATCGGACGCTACGAAGCGATGCAAGTCATAGAGCAGGCCCGGCGCACCGGGAGTGGTCGCTCGCCTAATGCCTTCACCATGACTGACAACGGCTATACCTGTCTGTCGGAATACGTCGTGCGAGCCCTGACATCCGGGGCGTTCGCTCGGCCTCCACGGCCGGCAGCTCCCAAGGGATAAGCGTGCACATTGCGCGCTTGCAATCTTCCGTGACATCCACGGTACGCGGCCAATTGCGGGCAGATGTGAACCAGACTTATACTTTCTGGGTCTATTGGGTCCTCTGACCGCCGCAAACATGCACTAGTCCTCTTCTGAATAAGGACGAGTTGGAGTGTTTCCGAGCCGATCACCTGCAACATTGGCAGCAGATGCATAATCGTCCTTTCAAACTGCAGTTCCTGCTGGCGGCGTCGATTACGCTTCTCGCCCTCGTGATCACGTCAGTCGTCAGCTTCACGATCGGCCGCAGCGGTCTGGAGCGCCTCGAGCGGTCGATTGGCCAATCGCTGGCGATGCTTGCCGATCAGATGCAGGACAAACTCGATCGCGGCCTGTTCGAGCGCATCCGCGAGGTCAATAACGTTGCGGGTATACTAGCCTCTGGCGATCAACGGCCATCACCTGCAGTTGTCCGTACCTGGTTCGAGCAGATGCAGATGACGCTGCCGGATTACGTGTGGATCGGCGTTGCTGACGCCGACGGCCGCGTCACCGCATCGGCCCAGGGTGTATTCGAAGGCTCAAGTGTTTCGCTGGATAGCTGGTTCAAGGCCGGGCTCAAGGGCGCGGTGTTCGGTGACGTGCACAGCCCGGGCTCGCTCGCGGCCAAGATCGCGGCAGCGAGAGATGGCGAGGCGACGCGGCTTATTGCTGTTGCAGCCCCCGTGAACGTCAAGGGGCGGATCACCGGCGTGGTCGGCGCGCAGCTAAGTTGGAACTGGGCGAAGGAAGTTCAGGATTCGCTGTTCGGCAGCGTCAGCGGAAACGTCGGTATCGAAGCTTTGGTCCTAGGTGCGGACGGTACGGTTCTACTGGGACCGCCGGAAGTTATCGGCAAGCCGCTGGCGCTCGAAAGCATCAGCGCGCAGACAGTGGGATTGCGCCGGTTTGCGGTTGAAACCTGGCCCGACGGCCAGGGTTATCTGTCGGGCTTCGCCGAGGACGTAGAGTATCCGTTGTTCGGCGGCCTGGGCTGGCGCATCCTGGTCAGGCAGAAGGCCGCACTGGCGCTTGCTCCAGTCGTCAGCCTTCGGCAGCAGATTTTACTTTGGAGCGCGGCGTTCGTCGCGCTTTCAGCGTTTCTCGCGTGGTTCCTCGCTGGGCGTCTCGCCGCGCCACTGCTCAGACTGGCCACCGCTGCTGATCAGTTGCGCCGTGGCGAACCGGTCGTCATCCCACATGTTGGGGCCTATGCCGAAGCCGAGATCCTCGGCAACTCGCTGCGCACTCTCCTGGACGAGCTCAGTCATCGCGAAACCAATCTGCAGGAGTTAAATGCATCGCTCGAGCGGCAAGTAGCGGATCGTACGCGACGGCTCGAAAAGCGGAACCTGCAGCTCGCCGCGGCCAAGGAAAAGGCCGAGGAGGCTACGGCATCGAAGTCGCGTTTTCTCGCTGCTGCAAGCCACGACCTGCGTCAGCCGTTGCATGCGCTTACGCTGTTTGCGCGCGCTCTGTCTCGCCGTGTCGAAGGCAAGGAGGCACGCGATCTCGTGGCCCAGACAGAGCAGGCGCTGGGTTCGCTCAAGGAAATGTTCGACGCACTGCTGGACATTTCGCGGCTCGATGCCGGCTTGATCGAGCCCACACCGCAGAACATCAACCTGTCGGAAGTCATCGAGCGTGTCGCTGGCGGTTTCCAGGCCGAGGCCGAGCACCGCGGTCTGTCGTTCAGATCACGGCGCCTCGATGCCGTCATCCGCATGGACCCGGCACTGCTCGAGACGATGATGCGAAATCTATTGTCCAACGCGATGAAATTCACACGCCGCGGGGGCATCATGCTCGCTTGCAGGCGCGTTGAAGGGCGGATCGCCATCGAGGTCTACGATACCGGCGTCGGCATCAGCGAAGAAACCGGCAATAACATCTTCCAGGAATTCACCCGGTCAAAGTTCGCAGCTGCCGGCGCCAACGATGGCCTTGGCCTGGGTCTGTCGATCGTCAAGCGCTATGCCAAATTGCTCGGCATCGAGGTTCGCTTCCAGTCGCGGCACGGGCGCGGGACCAAGTTCGCTCTGGTTCTGCCTGCAAGCGCCGAGGTCGCCTGCGATGCGACCAGGCCAACTGTCCCGCATGCACCGTGCGATCTGGAGGGCCGGCGCATACTCGTGCTCGACGACGAGCCGCTGATCGTAGAAAGCTTGGCGCGGGACCTCACCGATCGCGGCGCCGTCGTCCTCAAGGCAGGGGACGTGGGACAGGCCGAGGAGCTGTTGCGCGGTGTCGGCGCCGAGATCGCCGTGGTGGACATCAATCTCGACCATGGCGAAATGGGCCCCGAATTCATCGACCGCATGGCGCGGGAGCTGGGGCGACCCGTTCCAGCACTGGTGCTCACGGGCGCAACCGACGCCGATACGTTGTCGGGTCTCGTTCTGAATGGCCGGCGTTGGATGACAAAACCAGCGGATCCCGATGCCATCGCACGAGCGCTCTCGGAGTTGCTCGCCGCATCGGCAAAGGCCAAGACCTCGCCAAAACAATCCGAGGGCACAGTCGCGGGCCAACCGCGTTCTCCCGTCTGGATGCCGCAGCCCGGCTCCGTTCGACCGCCCGCCGAGGCCGCGGAATGAAAGTTAACGCGAGCGGATTAGCTTGCCGGCCGCCGATGTGGTATGGCGGCACCATCGGAACGGACCACGAGTACTGAAATGAGCCCGGCTACGAAAACATCGGCTCTCATCGCCGACGACCACGGCCT
>CANJPN010000361.1 GCA_947475855.1 Bradyrhizobiaceae bacterium | reverse complement strand
GGTATCTGGGTGTGTCGTGATACCCCAATGGCTGAAATATAGAGCCACCCTGAAGTGAGACGAGAAGTCTCGTGAGGGGCCGGTGCCTAGGAAGATCCTGAGCTAGTTGCGGGGGCGAGATCCAGAAGGGTCTTGCTCCTGAAACTTTTGGGGCCGCGCGTGGGGACGTTCAACGCCTGACCGCTGGCGTTTCGACCTTCAGGCCTTTTGCACGCCATGCGAGGTAGAGTTCGAGCGCAAGGTGCTCCTCCGAACCGTGCTCCGGCGGCTCCGACCTCACAGAGTAAAAGCAGCTGCGCATCCGCCGGTGAAGTGAGCCGAGTTTCTGCCATTCCAGGCGGTAGAGCGGGTAGCCGTTGCCGTGGCCCTGGCTGACCGTTTCGGTGCGGAGGCGTTGACCCCAGTTCTGTTCATGGCATTGGGCGCACGACATATTGAGTTGGCCGACACGCATCTGATAGAGGCTACGCCCGCGCTCGAACGAAGCTTTTGCCGGGCCGTCGATGCGCGGCGATACGGGCATGCCTAGCGACTGATGGGCGACGAGCGCCGACAAGGCGAGCAGTGCGTCAGAATCCGGCGCTGCAGGTGATGCTTGCTGGCGCGTGCTTCTGCATTCCTGGATGCGCGTTTCTAGGCTGTGCAATCGATTCATCCTGGCATCGAAGGCGGGATAACGCGTTGCTACGCCCTTCATGCGTTCGGGCTCGCCGTGGCAATCCTGGCAGGACTTGCCCGCCACTCCTTCCCTTCGGGCCCAGATCTCGGCGCCTTGGTCCACCCAGAGCATGCCGGGATTGACGGTGAGATCCTCCTGGCGTTCACGATTGGATTTTGACTGGAACTCCAAGCCCGATTTCTGTTGTGACCAGGGTATGCCTGGCTTGGGTTCGTCGGCGGTGATTGCCGTGCGCGAAAGGCCGAGTGTTGTGAGCCAGCCAATGCCCAATAGGGCAGAGAATTTCCAGAAACTCGAACTGACGCGCGCCATGCCCTTATCCAACTACCGTGATCCTGCGCCGCTCGCGATGCTCGAAGCCGTTCATGCCCAGCCAGACGAGTTCGATGTCGCCGGAGCGTGTTGCAACGGCATGGAATGCGATGAACGGGTTAGCCGCGACACCAGGGTGCAATTCCCAGACGAAAATGTCCTCGCCGTCGTAGCGGCATGAGAACCGGGTGACAATGTCGCGCGGGATGGCGTCGCCTTCGGCGTTCTTGCGAAAGCCGGTCTCCATCGAATGACCTATCAGCGCCTTGATCTCGAAGGTCTCACCCTTGCGTGCGCGGTCAGGGACGATGACGCGTGCGGTCGACATGCATTTCCCTCCTCGATGCCGCTGGATCTGCTTTGAACTCTGCGGAGAGGAATATCACGCCGTTCCTGTTCCTGGCGAGACAGCAGCCAATGGGCTCCGATGGCAAGTTGGTCGTCATGCAGCCGGCCCGGAAGCCAAGGTGGCTACGGAATGCCTGATGTCTGCTTCGAGTGAGTGTAAGAGGAGCAATATGAAACGAGTATTTGCATTGACCGTTCTGGCGGTTCTCGCCATCGCAGGGAGTGGGTTGTCGAGTTCGGAGGCGGAGGCCCGCGGCTGGCGCGGCCATCACGTTCGTGTCGGCTTCGTACGGCTTGCGCCGGTTTATCCCGTCTACACCGGCTATTGCCGCCTGATCGCTACGCCGTACGGTTATGTTCGCCGTTGCGTCTACTGATGATCGGTGCGTCACAGCAGAAAAGGATCTCACAAATCGCAGTATGGAGGTGTCCATCGATAGCCCCTCGCGTTCCCCCCGCGAGGGGCTGACCCGTTTGGAGTGCGCCTCATGTCGGATCGAAGCAGGCGGCTGTCGTCACTTCGATTTCGGTGGTGGCGAGGCAGCGTGAGCCGTCGCTCATGGTTGCGACGACATGCAGGATCTGGGTCGTGGCCAGTCTGATCGTGGTCTTCACTTCGGCCAATCCGTTGCGCGGTCCCAGTATGAAACGCGAAACGGACGGCAACGGGTTCTCCGGCGAAAAGACGTAGATCGACGTCACGTGATCGGCATGGGTCATCGGGCTGTCGACGCGGATCGTCAGCGGTACGGAGTTGCCGTTCTCCACGAGTGCTGGAATGTCGAGGTGTACGCGGCCTTCCGAAAGCGGCGCGTCTCCCACTGCGGCGCGGATCGCTTCGCGCATCTCGGCGGGGTCAGCAGCCACCGGTGTGCTGTGGACGACAAGCAGTGCAGTGGCGCCGGCGAGAAGTGTGCGCCGTGAGGTCGTTTGCGTGAATGTGCCGGGGGCAGGCTGCATTGGTCTCAGTGTGCTCGCTCTATTAGCGCAGCGTCGCGAGGAACGCCACGATGTCCTCGATCTGCTGGGCGTCGAGGATCGGCTTGCCTGCGAATTCGCGGCCGACGCGGCTCAGGCCTTCGATACGGTAGTAGGGTGGCATGATGGTTTCCGGATTGAGCTTCGTACCATCGACGAGGCGCATGCGAATCTGGCCTTCGTCGAGGCGGGCGGCTACACCGGCGAGCGGCGGGCCTACGGTGCCTTGCACGCGCGCATCGCCGCCGGGAACGGGATGGCAGATGGTGCAGTTGCCGCGTTCTGGATCGTAAGCCAGCGTGCGGCCGCGCGTGGCGTCGCCTTTCAAGCCGTCGAGTGGCGCTTTGATCGCGTCGCCCGTGATGGTGAAGCTCGCGATCCTGCCGAGGGAGATTGCTTGCGCGTGCGTCGTCCCAGAGGTGCCAATTGCGGCGACTGCAATCGCAACGATCGTAAAGCCAACGGAGCGCATGCGCTCAGGCCTTCGCCAAGTTGTGGTGCTTCAGCGGCAGGGAGCGGATGCGCTTGCCGGTGGCGGCGAAGATCGCGTTGCATATGGCTGGCGCGATCGGTGGGACGCCGGCTTCGCCGATACCGCCCCAGAAGTCGAAACTTGGCACGATATGGTTCTCGATGACCGGTACTTCGTCGATGCGCAGGAGCTGGTAGGTGTCGAAGTTGGTGTCGACGACGCGGCCGCGATCGACGCGGTTCTCTCCGTAGAGCAGCGCGCTCATCGCCATCACGACCGAGCCCTGCATCTGCTGTTCGATGATGTTGGTGTTGACGGCGTGGCCACAGTCGATCGCGTTGACGATACGCAGCACCTTGAGAGCGCCGCGATCCGTGACGGAGACTTCGGCGACAACGGCTTGGTAGCTGCCGTATGCGTTTTCCACGGCGATGCCGCGGAACACGCCCGCGGGCAGCGGTTTGCCCCAGCCCGCGCGCTCGGCTGCGATCTCGAGCACGCGCTTGTGCTTGGGCGCGTTGGCGAGAAGACCGCGGCGGAACTCGAACGGATCCTTGCCTGCGGCATGGGCCATCTCGTCGACGAAGCTCTCCTTGTAGAAGGAGTTCTGGCTCGAGTTCACCGAGCGCCAGACGCCGACCGGCACGTGCGTGTTGCGCATCGCGACCTCGACGCGGAGGTTCGGGAACGCGTAGCCGAAGTCCTCCTTGTGGAAGCCGTTCGCTTGCGCTGGATCGAGGTTGTCCTTGATCCGGTCTGGGAAGTGCCAGGCGTTGATCGACTGGCCGGCGATGCGGATGTGTACGCCGGTCGGAGTGCCTTTGTCATCAAAGCCGCTGCGCATGATGACGCGAGATGCGGGTCGATAAAACCCGTGGCTCATGTCCTCTTCGCGCGTGTAGACGAGCTTCACGGGACGACCGTTGGTGCGCTTCGCGGCGAGAACGGCATAGTGGATCGGATCATTGTAGGAACCGCGCCGGCCGAGGCCCCCGCCGAGGTGCATCTTGTGGACGTAGACCTGCTCCAGTTTCACGCCTGCGGCTTCTGCGGCCGCCGCGTGGGCTGCCTCGCCGTTCTGAGACGAGACCCAGACTTCGACCTTGCCGTCGGCCACCTTGGCGGTGCAGTTCATCGGCTCCATGTTCGCGTGGTCGAGGAACGGTGTGTGGTATTCCGCTTCGATCTTGCGCGCGGCGTTGTCGATCGCGCCGAGGGCATCGCCCGCCTGGTTCGTCACGCCAGCGTTGGTGGCAGCAAAACCGGCAATCTGGAACTCGGCGATCGAAGCGCTGGTTACCTTGGCGTTCGGACCTTCATCCCACGTGATGGGGAGGGCTTCTAGAGCTTTCTTGGCCTGCCAGAAGCTATCGGCGATCACGACAACGGTGCTGTCGGTGAGGCGCGCGACCTGCCTCACGCCCGGCATTGTTTTGATCTTCGCGTCGTCGATGCTCTTGATATTGCCGCCGAATACCGGGCACTGCGCGATCGTTGCGTAGAGCATGTCAGGAAGCCTGACATCGATACCGTAGGCCAGTGAGCCATTTACTTTCAGAGGCGCGTTTATCTGGCGAACCGATTTGCCGCAGATGCGCCACGTCTTGGGGTCTTTCAGTGTGACGCGCGTCGGCGGCGTGATGCCGGCGGCGGCAACGGCGACCTTGCCGTAAGTGGTCTTACGCCCCGACGGGGTATGGGTAATGACGCTGGCTGCGGCGGTGCACTCGGCGGTTGGGACGTTCCAATCCTTTGCAGCGGCCTCGATCAACATCGTGCGGGCCATTGCGCCTGATTCACGAAGGTAGAGTTGGCTGTCGCGCGTACCGCGGCTGCCGCCCGTCGACATCGCGCCCCAATGGGTGACGAGTTCGTGTGAGGCCGGCGCGCCCTTCTGGGCCTTCGCTCGCCAAGCGACCTTGCGGCTATAGTTCTCAGATGGCGGCGCAAATTCTGCTTTGACTTTGTTCCAGTCACACTCGAGTTCTTCCGCGACAAGCATCGGCAGTGCGGTCAACGCGCCCTGCCCCATCTCGGATCGTGCGACCCGAATGATTGTCGTGTCATCTGGCTGGATCACGATCCACGAGGTGATTTCTGGTGTCGACGTCGTGAAGGGGGCGTAATTGGCCGCTCCATTTGCCGCAGCAGGCTTCGTTCCAAAGCCGAGCGTCAAGCTGCCGGCAGCAGCGCCGGCGGCGAGAAGAAAGGCACGGCGCGAGAGGTTCGTGTGATCGGTGGCTGTTGTCATGTTATCAATCCTCCGTTCGCTCACGCTTGCTTAGCAGCTTCGAGGATCGCGGCGCGGACACGTGTGTAAGTTCCGCAGCGACATAGATTGGTAATGCGCTCGTCGATGTCTTTCGATGTTGGTTTTGTTTTTTCCTTCAAAAGCGCTGCGGCGGCCATGATCATGCCGGACTGGCAGTAGCCGCACTGGGGTACATCAATGGCGAGCCAGGCCTTCTGGATGGGATGGCTCGAGTCCGGCGAGAGGCCTTCGATTGTGGTGATCTTCGCCTCGCCGACGTCCTTCACCGCGATCTGGCAGGAGCGCTGGGCGTCGCCGTTCACATGCACGGTGCAGGCGCCGCATTGAGCTATGCCGCAGCCGTACTTGGTGCCGGTCAGGCCGATGGTGTCGCGCAACACCCACAGCAGCGGTGTTTCGGGATCGACATCGACGTCATGCTGCTTGTCGTTGATGGTCAGCTTGAAGGGCATGGCGTGAGTTCCATGGGTTTTGGGCGACTGAGTTCTTCCACTGAGAAGTGCTCGGATCAGCTGCCAGTCATGCGGCGATAAATTTCGGCCAATGCGATATCGACAGCCAGCGCTTCGATCAACAACACGGCGTCGGGGCCTTCGACAAATTCCGGAGCGTCTGGAAAGCCACCGCCGACGTCGCGCTGCCAAACCGTCAAGCGGGGGCTCGTCTGGCTGGCGACGATGTAGGCAACGAGGGAAGGTAGGCTCATGTATTCGCCAGGCTTGACATTCAGATCGACCTCCTCCGTTGACGGCGAGAGGACTTCGATCACCAGCATCGGATTTCCCGTCGAAAGTCCGCGCTCGTCGGCTCCGGCGGCTTCGACGACGATGTCGGGATAACGTACCGTTTCGCCAGTATCGACGCCGCGGCTCTGGCTGGTAACCTCCCACTCGAGCGAGTCGAGCTGCCGGTCCAGCGCGACTTCGAGGCGCTTGATCAGCTTCGAATGGCTATATGTTCCTCCACTCATGAGCTGAACGATGCTCCCCCTGTCGAACTCGAACCGGCCCTCCGTCTGCCGCTCGATGAAGCGGTAGAACGTGGCCTTGTCGACCTTGATGCCGGCACGTGCGTTCATCATAGCCTCGCTGCGGGGCGTGACAGTTTCGGTTTATACCGCGTCAGCCGCTCGCGACGTAAAATAGCATCGGGAGGCGGGTTTGTCGTGGCTATCGAACCGCTGACCCAGAGCGACTGCGGCCGGGCTGCAATCGAGCCCAGATCTGTTGCGCGATGCTTCGGTAGGCTTCGGCGTGGGGGCTATCGGGTTCGCTGACGACGATGGGCAAGCCGGCGTCTGAGCGTTCGCGGATTATTGGATCCAGTGCGATCTCGCCGAGAAGAGGTACACCGAGACGGGCGGCTTCCTT
>CANJPN010000360.1 GCA_947475855.1 Bradyrhizobiaceae bacterium | reverse complement strand
ATCCCCATAGCGCCCGCTGAGCCGGGTGCCCAACTCCCCGCGTCTTCATTCCCTGGCGGCTTTCGAACGCCGGCCCCTGGTGCGCGTGGAGGCGTCAGCGTTGGGCCGGCATCCGAAACCCGTCACACGTCCCGCCTTCGAGGAGACCTCGCCTGCGACTTGTGTTCATTCTGCAGCGGACATGGCGATCGGGGCAATACGTCGGTTGATCGATACGTCGGCTGGTCGCGAGGGGTGATTTGCGCGCGGCGCGAACTGGGGTAGCGTGAAGGGCTCATCCTCCGCATCTTTCCTCCGCCTCCTTCCAGTGGAACGCCATTTCATGAACGATAACGCTCGTCCGCCGCGCCTGCACTATGCCTGGATCGTGGCGGCGGTGACGTTCACGACGATCCTGGTGGTGGCCGGTGTTCGCGCGAGTCCGGGTATTCTCGTGGTGCCGCTCGAAGCTGAGTTCGGGTGGTCGAGGTCGACGATCTCGCTGGCGATCGGCATCTCGATCCTGCTGCATGGGGCGATCGGGCCGTTCTCTGCGTCGCTGATGAACCGCTACGGCGTCAGCCGGATGATGCTCTACGCGCTGCTGCTGATCGCGACGGGCGTTTCGTTGACGCCGTTCATGACGCAGTCCTGGCAGCTCGTGCTGCTGTGGGGCTGCATGGTCGGCGCGGGCGCGGGGGCGATCGCCAACGTGCTGGCGGTCACGATCGCGGCGCGGTGGTTCACCAAGCATCGCGGGCTGGTGACGGGGCTGATGCTGTCCGGCACGGCGACGGGGCAGTTGTTGTTTCTGCCGTTGCTGGCGATGATTTCGGTCGCCCAGGGCTGGCGAATGGTCTCGGTCACCGTGGCGATCGCGGCGTTCGTCTTGTTGCCGTTGGTTTATTTCCTGATGAGGGACCGTCCGGAAGATGTCGGTCTGTTGCCGCTGGGCGACACGGAGCCTCAGCCGCGAGAGCCGGTGAAGCCTCATGGCAATGCCTTCAGCGAGGCGCTGGGCAATCTCGCCGAGGGGCTTCGGTCGCGTGACTACAGGCTGCTTGCGATCAGCTTCTTCATCTGCGGGGCATCGACCAACGGGCTGATCGGCACGCATCTCATTCCGGCCTGCTTCGACCATGGAATTCCCGAGGTGGCGGCGGCGAGCTTGCTCGCCTCGATGGCGATCTTCAACCTGATCGGGACGACGGGATCGGGCTGGCTGAGCGACCGTTTCGACAATCGCGTGCTGCTGTCGATCTACTACGGCCTGCGCGGCATCTCTCTGATTATCCTTCCATATTCGTTCGAGTCTTTCTACAGCCTGTCGATGGTCGTGGTGTTCTATGGGCTGGATTGGTTCGCAACCGTGCCGCCGACGGTGAAGATCACGACGCGGCTGTTCGGCCGCGAAAAGGCGCCCGTCATGTTCGGGTGGCTGATGTGCATCCATCAGATCGGCGGGTTCTCGGCGGCATTCATGGCTGGCACGATGCGGATGGAGCTCGGCACCTACCTGCAGGCGTTCATGCTGTCGGGTCTGATGTGCATGGCTGGCGCAATCGTGGTGCTGCTGATCGGGGTGAAGCCGGTGCCTGCGGAGCCGCGTGCGGCATAGGTGACCCAATCGCTGCGTTTTAACCAAGCTGTTGCCTATTCGAAAGTCACGTTGTGCCCAGGTTGCCACGGCGCAACATCTTTGGCATGGGTAGGCCGCGAATCTTGTAGGCAAGGGGCGTGGAGGGTTTGGTCGCGGCGTCGTCGCGCTCAATCGTCTGCTTCATGGCGCGCGTACCGCAGCGTCGCGTTCCGGTTCAAACTCCCGGTACGAAGGGACCAGAGAAAATGGCATTCAGCACACTATTATGGTGGATCATCGGAGCAGGGCTTTTAGCCTGCCTCTATGCATTCATTACCGTCCAAAACGTGATGAAAGCAGACGCGGGCACGCCGCGGATGCAAGAGATCGCCGCAGCAATCCGCGAGGGTGCATCGGCTTACCTCAACCGCCAGTATACGACGATCGGCATCGTCGGTGTCGTCATCTTCTTTTGCGCATTCTACCTCGGCTGGCAGACGGCGGTCGGTTTCGCGGTCGGCGCAATACTTTCAGGGCTTGCCGGCTATATCGGCATGAACGTGTCGGTTCGCGCCAACGTGCGGACGGCACAGGCGGCGACGCAGTCGCTGGCGGGCGGTCTCGACATCGCCTTCAAGGCAGGTGCCGTCACCGGCATGCTGGTTGCGGGTCTCGCGCTGCTCGGCGTTGCTGGCTATTTCCTGTTCCTGGTCACGGGCCTCAAGCTCGAGCCGAACAGCCGTAAGGTGATCGACGCATTGGTCGCGCTGGGCTTCGGCGCTTCGCTGATCTCGATCTTCGCCCGTCTGGGCGGCGGCATCTTCACCAAGGGTGCCGACGTCGGCGGCGATCTCGTCGGCAAGGTCGAAGCTGGAATTCCCGAGGACGACCCGCGCAACCCCGCCACGATCGCGGACAACGTGGGCGACAACGTCGGCGACTGCGCCGGCATGGCCGCCGACTTGTTCGAGACCTACGCGGTGACCGTAGTCGCCACGATGGTTCTAGCGGCGATCCTGTTCGGCACGCAGCCGACGCTGGCGCCGCTCATGGTCTACCCGCTCGCGATCTGTGGTGCGTGCATCGTGACCTCGATCATCGGCACCTACTTCGTCAAACTCGGCGCCAACAACTCGATCATGGGGGCGCTCTACAAGGGCTTCTGGGCATCTGCGATCTTGTCTGTCGGTGGCTTGTGGATCGCCACTAAGTACGTGCTCGGCACGTGGGAGTCGGTCGGTACCGCCGATGGCATGAACATCACGGGCTATAACCTGTTCCTGTGTGGCATCGTCGGCCTCGCGGTGACCGGTCTCATCGTGTGGATCACGGAGTACTACACTGGCGTCAACAAGCGTCCGGTCAACTCCATCAGCCAGGCTTCGGTCACCGGTCACGGCACCAACGTGATCCAGGGTCTTGCGGTCTCGCTGGAAGCCACGGCACTGCCGACGCTGGTCATCGTCGCCGGCATCATCGTCACTTATAAGCTGGCCGGACTGTTCGGCACGGCTATCGCAACCACGACGATGCTCGGTCTCGCGGGCATGGTCGTTGCCCTCGACGCCTTCGGTCCGGTGACGGACAACGCCGGCGGCATCGCGGAAATGGCAGGCCTGCCGAAGGAAGTCCGCCGTTCGACGGACGCTCTCGACGCGGTCGGGAACACGACGAAGGCTGTTACCAAAGGCTACGCGATCGGCTCGGCCGGTCTTGGCGCGCTGGTGCTGTTTGCGGCCTATAACTACGACCTGCAGTATTTCGTCGCCGAAGCCAACAAGGCTGGCTCGACGGCGTTCCCCTACTTCAAGGGCGTGAAGGCCGACTTCTCGCTTGCCAACCCGTACGTTGTCGTCGGCCTGTTGATCGGCGGCCTCATACCCTACCTGTTCGCGGGCATCGCGATGACCGCCGTCGGCCGCGCGGCCGGTGCGATCGTCGAAGAGGTTCGCCGCCAGTTCAAGGAGAAGCCGGGCATCATGAAGGGCACCGATCGCCCTGACTATGCGCGCGCCGTCGACCTTCTCACAAAGTCGGCGATCCGTGAGATGGTGGTACCTTCGCTGTTGCCGGTGCTTTCTCCGATCGTGCTCTACACGGTGATCTACTACGTTGCCGGCGGCGGGCTTCCCGGCAAGAACGCTGCGTTCTCGGCTGTCGGCGCCATGCTGCTGGGCGTGATCGTCACGGGTCTCTTCGTCGCCATCTCGATGACCTCGGGCGGCGGTGCGTGGGACAACGCCAAGAAGAGCTTCGAGGACGGCTTCGTCGACAAGGACGGCGTCAAGCACGTCAAGGGCGGCGATGCCCACAAGGCATCGGTGACCGGTGATACGGTCGGCGATCCCTACAAGGACACCGCTGGTCCGGCCGTCAATCCGGCGATCAAGATCACCAACATCGTCGCGCTGCTGCTGCTCGCGGTGCTGGCGCACTAGTTTGGGTGGTTACCGGTGTCAGACCCGGAGGGTTTGACACCACTCCCACCGCACCCAATCGGAAGCCGGGCTCGAAAGAGTCCGGCTTTTGTCGATTGGGGCGGAGGGTGTCCGAAATCGGGGCGACGGCCTCTGCCAAACTGGGACGGCGCTGTAAGGAAACGAGACAGTGGGGCAAGGGCGCGTTGGGGCAGTGGCGTTCGGTGCGAGGATTGTCGAGACAACGAGAAAGGGCCGAGGTCGTGAGACCTCGGCCCTTGCGTGTGAAAATCGGCGTATGAGCGGCAGACGGGCTCAGTGCGAGAGGCCGTTGTTGATCGAGGTGAAGGTGGTGACGAGGTTGCTGCCGACGCCGCCGAGGATTGCGATGACTGCGACGCTGATCAGCATGGCGATGAGGCCGTACTCGATTGCGGTTGCGCCATTCTCGTCCTTCGCAAACTTGTTCAGAAACTTAGACATTGCTCATCTCCGTGTTGATGGTGGAATTCTCTGCTGGTCTGGGCTTACGGGATCGGACTTGAGCAAGTGGGATGCCGTGTAAGCGGAACGTCGGTCTCCGAACGATCGGAGTGGCTACCGAAGTGTTAAGGGGAAGCACCCACGCTGGCCGGGGCCCGGGGGATATGGAGGATGACGTCAGGGCGCCTGTGCTCTTGTCGTTTCGCCGGGTTTGGCGCACAGCTAGCCGCGATTAAATTTCAATCGAGGGGAGCGGTTCTTCGGCCCGCACCGGGGTCGATGCTGCTGGACATCATGACCGAGAAAATCGATCCGCCGGCGCCCGGCACGGTATGGGCGAGCGTCGACAATGCGACGGCGTTCGCGGTGCGACTGTTGATGGCGCACAAGCTGCCTGCGGCCGACGCGAAGGTGGTCGCGCATTGTCTTGTCCGGGCGGATCTGAGGGGCGTAGATACGCACGGTATCCAGTATCTGCCGCACTATCTGGGGCGCGTGGACAAGGGTCTCATCAATCCGCAGCCGGAGTTGAAGCTCGAGAAGAAAACGTCCGTCGCGGCAGGGCTCGACGGGCAGAACGGCTTCGGATTCGTCGTCGGCATGAAGGCGATCGACGGCGCGATCGAGATGGCGCGCGAGCACGGCATCGGCATCGTCGCGGCGCGGCGTTCCACGCATTTCGGCATGGCGGCTTCGTATGTGTTGCGCGCGGTGGAAGCGGGCTTCGTCGCGCAGGTCTATTCGAATGCGTCGCCGGCAATGCCGCCCTGGGGCGGCCGGAAGGCCATGCTGGGCACAAGCCCGTTCGCGTGTGGTGCGCCGGGCGGCAAGCTTGACCCTTATGTGCTGGACCTTTCGTTCGCGGTGGCTGCGCGCGGAAAAATCCGCAAGGCCGGACGGCGCGGCGAAAAGATCCCACTGGGGTGGGCGCTCGATGCCGAGGGGCGGCCGACGACCGATCCAGGTGCGGCGGATACCGGTGTCGTGCTGCCGATTGGTGGCTACAAGGGCTCTGGTCTCGCGATGCTGATGGATCTGTTCGGCGGCGTGATCGCCGGCGCTGGGCACGCTGGCGGGGTCGGAAATCAGTTCTCCAACTACGACCGGCCCCAGGATGTCGGCCACTTCTTCATGGCGATGAAACCCGATCTGTTCGTGTCGCTGGAGGATTATCGCGCGCGGATGGACCGTCTCGTGACCGCGGTTCGTGGTGCGCCGCGAGCGGAAGGGTTCGACGAGATCCTGATGCCGGGCGAGCGCGAGCAACGGCTCGAGAAGACGCGCCGTGTGTCCGGCGTGCCGGTCGGCCCGGTCGAGCTGAAGAGCCTCAATGAGGCAGCGAAGCGAGCCTGCGTCGAACCAATCGCTGTTTCGGCAACGCCGCATGCGTAGGCATCTGGCACATGGCATCCTCATTCAGCGCGTTCAGCGAGTTTGACGAGGCGTGGCTGTCCTGAGAAACTTCAGTGAATTGGATTGCCAGACCGCGAGGATGAATCATGGCCCAAATCCGGCACATCGCCATTTCGAGCGAGAACCCGTCGAAGACCGCGGAATTCTACAAGCAGGCAATGGGTCTGAAAGAGGTGGCGAGGTTCAACCTGCCGCCTGGCGTGGTGGAGGATGCGCCTCGCCCGTCGACGGTCGTGCTTACCGATGGGCACATTTCGATTGCCATCCTGAAGTTCGGCAAGGATCAGACCGGCGTCGGCCTCGATTACCAGGGGCTGCATCACATCGGCTTCGTGGTGGATGATCCGGAGGCGTGGACGTCGCACATCGAAGCGCACGGCGCACCGAACATCACGCGGCCCGAGGACATGCCGAAGACGGCACACTGGGAGATCAAGTTCCGCGGGCCCGACAACGTGGTGTTCGACATCTCGCATCTGGAGTGGCCGGGCGCGGCGAAGGTCGACCCGGAGACGAAGGCAATACCTGCGGCTGCTAAGGAAGCCGCGGAGTAGCATTGGGATTGTCGCGGTAGTCTCGT
>CANJPN010000359.1 GCA_947475855.1 Bradyrhizobiaceae bacterium | reverse complement strand
GATGATCGCATCGAGCCGGGCATGGTTCGCCGGGCTCACGTAGAGGCAGATGTCATCGCGTCTCATGCCCCGCACAATGACTGATTTGCGGCCAGACGGGAATCATCTGTCAGACGGGGAACACTAGCACGACATGATCGTGGCCGACGTTGTTCGGCGGCGCTATCCCGGCTTCACTGAAGATCAGGTTCAAGACGCAGCAAGATTGGCGAACCTCTGCATCGACTTATGATAGTTTGAGTCAAGAAGGCGATAATCGGAAACGGTTGACTCCTCAGATAACCAAGTGGTCACTTCTCTCATGACACTGGAGCTGAAGCTGAATAACGTGTCGCAAGGTGGTGGCGCGTCACATGGGACCAATATAGGAAAGTCACAGTGTTTGAGGTAGAGACCAGACATCCACTCGACTACTTTGGAACCGTGATCGTCATAAATCTGCAGTCGAGGCCCGACCGGAAAATCGAGATGGAGGCCGAGTTCCACAAAATCGGTTATTCCACGAGCAAGGTTGTATGGTTTGAAGCTGTTCGCCCACAGGATAAGGGAGCGTTCGAGAGTATTGGCGCGCGGGGCTGCTTCATGAGTCACCTTTCGGTGCTGAAGAGCGCGTCGTTGCGTAAATCGAATAGACTTCTCATTCTCGAGGACGATTGTTCATTTGTGCCTGATTTCGTATCGAGGTTGCACTCACTGGTGCATCATCTTGGAACCCGAGATTGGGATATGCTTTACGGCGGCGGCGTCCCCGACAGGCCACAGCCTGCAGTAAACGGACTGAGTGAGATACCCGCCGACTGCGGGATCTTAACGACTCATAGCGTGGCCTTCAATGGATACGCAATCGAGAAAACGCTGGCATATATTGAACGCCAGCTATTCCGCCCGGTCGGCCACCCGGACGGTGCCCCAAGCATGTCGATGGTTCTTACAGCTGGGCCCGGCGCGAACTCGGATTGACCATATACTTGGCCGACCCGGTAATTTGTATGCAGCGGTCCTCAAGAAGTGATATTTCTCTGCTTCCATTGTGGGATCGTCTTCCCTTTGTCAGGGAATTAGCCCACCAGCTGCGGATCGTCAGAAACCGGAAGCGCCTAAGATGACTCTCTTTTTTTATGCGCTGAAGATTAGGAATTTCTTGTAGATAATCACAGGGGTCTGCGGCCCTGACAGGGCGATTTGGATATCTGGTCACACCCCAGACGCTTCTTTAGGGTCCTCGACGAACTGAGTGGGTGCATTCAGGGCTGCTGAGCGGTCGGAGGGTGGCTTGATCCTGATGGCAGAGCGATACGCCGACGGGGCGGGCGGCGGTCAAGGACGCGCACTTGCGCGCGCCCATCTTACTTCAAGTGGGGGCTTGTCCTTGAGGGCTGGCCGATCCGGCGGCACACTGGCGGCCAGGATCGATCCAAGCCCCGGTGCAACATGCGCGACAATGACCTCTTTCAGCTCGCCCTGGGCATCACGTCGCCGTGGTTCGTCGCCTCGTCCGCGTTCGACGCCACCAAGCGGCGCCTCGACATCGCGCTCGACTTCAAGGCAGGCAGCCGCTTCGACTGCCCGGAGTGCAGGGCGAGCGGCTGCCCTGTGCACGACACGCAAGAGAAGACCTGGCGCCATCTCGACTTCTTCCAGCATCAGGCATTCCTGACAGCACGCACGCCGCGGATCACGTGTACCAAATGCGGCGTGCGCCTCGTCACCGTGCCGTGGGCAAGGCCCGGCTCCGGCTTCACGCTGCTGTTCGAGGGCTTTGCCATGGCGCTCGCCATGCACATGCCGATCGCCGTCGCAGCCGGCTTTCTCAAGGTCACCGACAAGCGCATGTGGCGCGTCGTCTTCCACTACGTCGGCGCCGCCGTCGCGCGCATGGATCTCTCCCGCGTCAGCAGAGTAGCCATCGACGAGACCGCGGCAAAGCGCGGCCAGGACTACATCACCATCGTCGCCGACATCGACGACCGCCGCGTCGTGTTCGTCACCGACGGCCGCAGCGCAGACACCATCCGTCAGTTTGCAGATCATCTCGAGAGCCACGATGGCGATGCCAGCCGCATCAAGCAGGCCTCCATCGACATGAGCCCCGCCTTCATCTCAGGCGTCACCGAGAACCTCACCGAGGCCGAGATCACCTTCGATCGCTTCCACGTCATGAAGCTCATCGGCGAGGCGATCGATGAGGTCCGACGCGGCGAGGTCAAGGCGCGGCCCGAGCTCAAAGGCACGCGCTACGTCTGGGCCAAGAACCAGCCCAACCTCACGCCCAAGCAAGCCGACACGCTGGCAGCCCTCAGCAACACCAATCTCAAAACCGCCCGCGCGTGGCGCATGCGTCTCGCCTTCCAGGATATCTATGCCCAACCATCACGGCCATGGGGCGAACTGTTCCTCGACAGGTGGATCGCCTGGGCCAAGCGCTCGCGGATGGAGCCGATGAAGGCCGTCGCGCGCACCATGGAAAAGCACCGCGATGGCATCCTCGCCTGGTTCGACAGCCGCATCTCCAACGGCCTCATCGAGGGCATCAACAGCCTCGTCCAGGCCGCCAAGGCCAAGGCGCGCGGATACCGAAACAAAGAAACCTTGAAGACCGTAACCTACATGGTCGCCGGCAAACTCGACCTCAGGCTACCCACTTGAAACGTCGGGGAGCCGAGCTTGCCCTTATCGACCTATCGATGCCTGGCATCGACGGCTATGCGCTGATCCGTTGCATTCGGAGCCATCCCCGTACGCGTCGTCTCCCGATCCTGGTGATCACGTCGACCGCGGATCCGGTGGCCGTAAAGCGAGCGCTCGAAGCCGGGGCGACGTCGTTTCTGGCGAAGCCGATCAACTGGAACCTGTTTGGCCACCACATCGACTATATGATCCGTGTCGAGCAAACCAACTCCATCGAGCGCTTTACCAAGCAACGTGCGGAAGCCGTGGCTCGCGCCAAGGATGCTCTGAGTGCAACTCTTGCCGCCCGAGTGCGCGGGCAAACGCGCAAAATGGTCGCGGCATCAGAGGTGGAGTTGTGGCGCCGGCCTCCCGACGACGGTCAGAGCCTCGACTTCGCCGCCGGCGTGCTCGCCGATGCGCGAGAGCTGGAGGAGACTTTGGATCAGGTGCTGCCGTTTGTGCGCAGCATGACGGAGCAAATTGTCGTAGACGACCGCCTCGTATCGATTGAACGTTTGATCGAAGCCTGCGTAGAGCGCTTGCAGTTGCTGGCGGCAAAGGGCGATGTGACCATAGACATCGCGCGTATCCCGTCTTCGATGCGTGTCCGCTGTGACGAGCCTGCGATGAGCCGCGCAGTGGGCAACCTGCTTCAAAACGCGATCGAGTTCACGACGCCGGGCACGACCGTCCGCGTCGGGATCGAGTTACGAGAGGACTTCGTACTCAGCATCAACATCGACGACGATGGACCCGGCGTGGATCCCGACGTAATCGCGCGCTGCTTGAAGCCGCTGGATCAGCGCGAAGGCCACGAGACAAGCGCGCCCGACCAGGCGGCTCTGGGGCTTCCGATTGCTAAGGCCATCGCTCAGGCACACGGCGGCACGGTCGAGGTGATGCCACGCAGCCCGACCGGAACGCGCGCTAGCCTGATCGTCCCTGCCGAATTGGTCGAGGCCAAGCTCGACGATGTCGCTTGAACGCATGGACACACAGCCGAAAGCGGCGGCATGCGTGAACGACGCCGGCAGCGCAGGCTATGCTTTTCGCGATCAGATGGGCCGAGTGCTTCTCGGTATGCGCTGCGACGAGTGCGGCTCCATCTTCGTCAAATTCGCTCTGGTCCTGCCGGTGTTGTTCGCGATTGTAGGGGGCACGATAGACTACGGCATGCTGACCCGGCAGAAGGCCCGCCTTCAGGTGGCGGCAGATGCGGCGGCCAAAGCGGCAGCGCTCGAGTTGACGATCATCGACACGACAAAGAACGACAGTTCGGCCCAGTCGACTGCCAGGGTTCTCGGGATGATCGAAGCCGATGCCTACGTGAAGGCTGGATCGCTCAGCGTAACGACCCGGACGGAGACGACGCCGCTGCGCGTAACCGTCGATGTAACCCAAGACTTTAAGGGCCAATTCGGCGTACTTGTCGGAGAGGCATCCAAAATCGCGGTCCGTTCTGTGGCGCAGGTGGTAGGTAAACCCAACATTTGCGTCTTGAGCCTCGATCCGGACACTGATGGCGCGATCGAGTTGTGGACCAAGGCCAAGCTCACCGGGGTCGACTGTGCCGTCTATGCCAACTCGACTTCGTCGGCCAGCATCAAGTCGAAAAACAACGCAGTGATGTCGGCCTCGTTCATCTGCACTGCTGGCGGCGCAGACGGCGCAAAGGGGAACTTCTCACCCGAGCCGTTCACGGATTGCCCAGTGTTCGACGACCCGCTCGTCAGTCGCATTGCCCCGCCCGTGACAGGTTGCAAGGCGACGGGTTTGCGTCTGCTCAACCAGAGTGTGAGCCTCGAGGCGGGTGTCTATTGCGGCGGCCTGTCCATCGCCGGCACGTCGGTGGTCACGTTCGAGCCCGGGGTATTTGTGATAAAGGATGGTCCGTTCCTCGTGGAAGATTCCGCGTCGGTGACCGACGAGGACGTCGGCTTTTACATGACGGGGGCGGGCGCGCGGTTCCGGTTCGAGGGCGGCACGACCATCAGCCTGGCGGCGCCGAAAGCGGGATTGATGGCGGGTCTTTTGTTCCACGAGTCGAAGGAGCAGTCCGCCAGCTACACGCACGAGATACTGAGCGACAATGCCCGCCTGCTGCTCGGCACGATCTACCTGCCGAAGGGCCAGTTGAACATTGACGCCAAGAAACCAGTTGCGGATCAGTCGGCCTATACAGCGATCGTCGTGCGCAGCCTGCGCCTCTATTCAGGTCCGAACCTGGTTCTCAACACGAACTACCATCTGACGCCGGTGCCCGTGCCCGAAGGTATCAAGGGTGTCGGCCAACCGGTCGCGCTGGTTCAGTAGGAGCGGCCGGGCGACGGACTTATACGTGGCGCCGACGCGCTTTCAGGGCATAAACCGTGTTGACGTTCCCGGTGAAGTCGGTTCCGGTGGATGCGATGTGGCCTTCCACTTCGATGCCGGGTACGGCCCCGAACAACGCCTCTAGCTCTGGCAGCGAATAGTACGAATAGAAGCGGCCCAGCTTGTCGCGCATTTCGCCTTCGCCGGATTTGAACGTCGCCAGCATCAGCCCGCCGGGCTTCAGCGCGTTCGCCAGACGCCCGAGCAGTGCCGGCATCTCGGCCTTCGGTACATGCAGCAGTGCACCCGATGCCCAGATCCCGTCATAGACGGCGATCTCGTCGACGGACTCGAATGAAGCCACGCGCACCTTACGCTTCAGCCTCTGTTGCGCCAGCGCCGCCATCTCGGGTGTCGCATCCAGGGCATGTACGTCGAAACCGCGCTCCTGCATGACTGCCGCGGCCCATCCAGCTCCACAACCCAGGTCGAGCACGACAGCCCCGGCCGGCATCATTCCGATGAACGGATCGAGGAAGCCGTCGGCACGCTCCTTGCGATCGCGGCTCGCGTACTTCGCAGCCTCCTGCGAATAGATCTCGATGGTCTTGGGATCGACGATGGACGACATGACGGGGCTCGGCGGTTTCAGTTGCGGGGTGACGACAGCTAGCGCCGAAAGCCAAGGCCCGGCCAGAAGCGACCGTGTCGCATGCAACCACTGAGGCGCATTTGCACGGCTATTTCACCTTGCCGGCATCCTCGATGTATTTCGTGATCCACGCTTTCGTTTCGGGCGTCACGTTGAGCGCGGAGCGGATCTTGTCGTTGGTGTCGGGGCCGGTGCGGAAAGCCGGGACGAAGCCGAAAGTCTTGCGCCCTTCGGCCGCGAAATCTGCGTCGGTCTCGAGCCCTTTGAAGGCTTTCGCGATCGCGTCGATTGCTGCTTGCGGCGTGCCCGGGGGAAATACGGCGATCCGCTGCATGGCGTGACTGAGCGCGACGATGGTCTTGTAGGTCTCCCACAAGTGACCTGAGGGCTCCTCCCCACGGATCTGTTTGAAGAGGTCGTGGAATGCAGGCAATTCCAAACCTTCCACCTGCAAGGGCTTGTTGAACGTCCTGCCATCCCAGCCGCTGTCGTAGAACAGGCCGATGGCGACGCCGTTCTTGACGAGGTTGGGCTCCACCAGGCCGCGATAGGACGGCGGGCTCTCCGAGTAGTAATTCACCTCACCGGTCGTCAGGGCGTGCCGCGCCGCGTTACTCCCTCGGTAACCGGTCACGTATTTGTAGCTTCGGCCGAGCATCTCGAGCGTCAGGCGCAACAGCAGATCCTTGCTGCTTTCAGCGCTCAAGCCGCCGGAGACGAGACCCTCGGCACGCCCCAGATCTACTGGACTTTTTATGCCGGGCTTCACGTCCGTTCGCATGAAGTAGACCGTGGTTCCCGGCTGGTAGGCGACGAACTCGTAGAG
>CANJPN010000358.1 GCA_947475855.1 Bradyrhizobiaceae bacterium | reverse complement strand
TTACTTCATGTCGGCGCAACTATTCGGCCGCGGTCGCCTTGGCTTGCGCCTCGAGTTGATCATGAAGCCACTGCGGAGATAGATCGGCGCCATTGGGCCAAACGATCGTATCCAGTTCCGGATCGACTCGCAGTTGGCTGAAATATGCTTCATCGGCGAGTGGCACGAACATCGCCCCCCATAGCTCGGATGCCAGATCGATCTCGCCGCTCAATCCATCGGCGAAACGCAACCAGACCCGATGCCTTCCTGCGTATCTCGCATCGATCACTTTGGGTAACATGGCTCACTCCAGCGGCGCGACCTTGTCGTGTGGTCGTTGAAATAGATCGCAATAACGATGCCGAAGAAACGGCTGATCTCCGGCATCGGCAGTCTCCGACCTTGCTCAGTCTTACGCCTGATGGATCTTCACGTATTCGAAGTCGCCAGACTTGCTATCGATACCGATCTTCGGCGCCGCGATCCAGCCGGCATACTTGCCGGGCTCCCAGCACGGCTGCATCAGGCTATCGATAAAGTCGCCGTCGTCCTTCGATGGAAGCCACTGGTCCTTCAGCTTGATCCATTCGGTATCGGAGAGGAGCTTGGCGTCAGGCGACGCATTGACATCGCGGAACTCGCCGATATGGCGGTTGAAGGCGACGGACGGCAGCGTGAGCTGAAACTTTACGCCGAGCTTCTCGATGAGCTTGTTCCAGCGGTTCACGCCTCCCTGGCAATCCTTCACGTAGTCGTCGCGCAAGCGCATATTGAGAGCGGTGAGCGCCGGTTCATCGACCATACGGATCTGGCCGTCGACCAACTTCAGGACCGGATAGGTGGCCGTGGTGAGCCGGTGGTCATCCTCGATCTTGGTCTCCATGAAGCGGCCCTTCAGGCCGGCGTTGTAGAAGTTCGCCGCGTTGGTCGAGATCTCCGAGCCGAACAGATCCAGCGTCAGCGGGAAGTGCATGTTCATCTTCTTTTGAATCGTCGGCAGATCGATGACGCCCAGCGCGCGGACTTTGTTGATGTCGTTAGGATCCTCGATACCGGCAGCCTTCATGGCCTCGCACGTGCGCTCGATGACGCGTCCGACGCCGGTCTCGCCGACGAACATGTGATGCGCTTCCTCGGTCAGCATGAAGCGGCAGGTGCGCGAGAGCGGATCGAAGCCCGACTGCGCCAGGCTTTCGAGCTGCATCTTGCCGTCACGGTCAGTGAAGAACGTGAACATGAAGAGTGACAGCCAGTCCGGCGTCGCTTCGTTGAAGGCACCGAGCATTCGTGGCTTGTCGGCATCGCCCGACCGTCGCTGCAGGAGACCTTCAGCTTCCTCGCGGCCGTCGCGGCCGAAATACTTCTGCAGCAGGTAGACCATCGCCCAGAGATGGCGGCCCTCCTCGACGTTGATCTGGAACAAGTTGCGCATGTCGTAGAGCGACGGCGCGGTCTTGCCGAGGTGACGTTGCTGCTCTACGGAAGCCGGCTCCGTGTCACCCTGGATCACGATCAGGCGACGCAATGAAGCGCGATGCTCGCCGGGAACGTCCTGCCATGCGGCCTCGCCTTGACTCGCGCCGAAGTGCACTTTTCGCGACTGGTCCTGTGGCGCCAGGAGAATGCCCCAGCGGTACTCCGGCATCTTGACGAAGCCGAACTGCGCCCAACCTTTCGGATCGATCGATACGGCCGTGCGGAGATAAACGTCCGAGGTCTGGAAGCCGTCCGGACCCATCGTGTTCCACCAGTCGATATAGCCGGGGTGCCATTGCTCGAGGGCCTTCAACACGCGGGCATCACTTGCGAGGCCGACATTGTTTGGGATCTTGGTGGAGTAGTCGACGGCGCCGATGTCGGCGGAGGCGGATGATTGGGTCATTGAAGACCTCCTACGTGGGGCGTCAGACCCTCCGGGTCCGACGCCGGTGCATCAAGCGAAGAACAGCCTGCCGTGGGCGGCCGATGGTGTCAGACCCGGAGGGTCCGGCACCTCATCACACTCTTTTCTTGTCGAACTCGGCTTTGACGCCGGAGCCGTAGCGGCGGAGCGCGCCTTCCTCGCCGACGGCGTTGGCGCGCTGGAAGATCCAGTTCTGCCAGGCGGTGAGGCGGCCGAATATCTTCGTTTCCATCGTCTCGGGGCCGGCGAAACGGAGGTTGGCTTCGAGGCCGGTGAGACCGTCGGCGGAGAAGCTCGCGCGCTCCTCCAGGAAGATGCGCACCTCGTCGTCCCAATCGACCTCGTCGAAGGCCTCGGTGACGAGACCGAGACGATCGGCATCGGTGCCATCGTGCGCCTTGCCGATAGCGGCCTTGGCCTTGCCGACAGTCTCCGGTTCGCCGAGAAAGCGCGTCTCGAGCCGCGTGATGCCGTTCGACATCGGATATTGCCCGAAGTTGAGCGACGACAGCGTCAGCGCAGCAGCGGGACGATTGTCGCCCTTCATCTGGCCGTCGAACATGTAGGAACGGTCGCAGGCGAATGCGATCTCGGCCAGTGTTCCGGCAAAGCACGAGCCCGGTTCAATCAGCGCGACGAGCGAGCGCGACGTGACATCTATGCGCTTCAGCACGCGCTTCCAGTTGTTGAGGATCTCGCGCACGAGCCAGTTCGATTTGTTCGCTTCCAACAGCGCGTCATAGGCCAGCACGTTCGCGGAATCGCCTTCGGTCTTGAAAACCAGCGTGCCGACCTCGAGTTCGTTCAGCCGGAGATGGAGGATCGCATCGTCGAGTTCACGAGACAGGCGCAGCGGATAGAACTGCGCGCCTTCAGCATGGATCGCGGCAGTATTGCCGGGCGGGGCTGTGGACGGGCCCCTAAGCGTGATCGTGGCGCGGCGGCCAGCGCGGTCGATTTCGACCTTGACCGTCGAATAGGTAACCGTATCGGCGGCAATCGTTCGTTCGATCGGCGTCAGCGCGATCCCCTTCGCGTCAGCGGGGCGATCCGATTTCGCCGCCAACTCCTTGGCCATCTCAGCGACGGCGGCATCGAACTTCGAGCCTGGCACGACCTTGTCGACGAGACGCCATTCGACGGCGCGCTTGCCCTTCACACCTTCCTCGATCGTGCAGAACGCGTCTGCACGATCGCGGCGAACTTTGCGCTTGTCAGTGACGCGGGTGAGGCCACCGGTTCCCGGCAGAACGGCGAGAAGTGGAATTTCGGGAAGTGACACGGTCGAGTTGCCGTCATCCGAAAGGACGATCTGGTCGCACGCAAGCGCGAGTTCATAGCCGCCACCGGCTGCAGTACCCTGCACTGCGCAGAGGAACTTCTGGCTGGAAAATTCCGAAGAATCTTCCATTCCGTTGCGGGTCTCGTTGGTGAACTTGCAGAAGTTGACCTTGTGGGCGTGGGCGCTGCCCGCGAGCATTCGGATGTTCGCTCCGGCGCAGAACACGCGCGGCTTGCCGGACTTGAAGATCACCGCCTTCACTTCCGGGTGCTCGAAGCGGAGCCGCTGCAGCGCGTCCGCCAGCTCGATATCGACACCCAGGTCGTACGAATTGAGCTTGAGCTGGTAGCCATCGAACAGCCCGGCGTTCTCGTCTACGTCCATGACGAGCTCCGCCACGTCGCCCGCGAAACGGAGCTTCCAATGCCGATATTTGTCCGGCGAGGTGACGAAATCGATGAAGCCGCCAGAGCCGGCCGCGCTCGACTTTGATAGTGCATTATATGTCACACAAACCTCCGCGCGGGTGCTCTTTTTGGCTTTATAATGCCACCTATTAGCGTCACGACCTTAGCTCGTCAATGTTTTTAGCTCATTCTGAAGTGTCCGGTTGTTCACTAGCTGCGCTTGATATTCGTGCTTTAGTGCAATATAATTCACACCCGCCACAGATCAGAGTAGGGAGCGCTGGCTCGTGCTCACGCAAGAAGACATCACCACCACAATCGGGTCGCGCGTGCGCGCGGCCAGGGCGCAGGCGGGGATGTCGCGCAGGAAGCTAGCGGAAGCGGCTGACGTTTCAGAGCGCTACCTGAATCAGCT
Source organism: Bradyrhizobiaceae bacterium (assembly GCA_947475855.1). Lineage (GTDB taxonomy): Bacteria > Pseudomonadota > Alphaproteobacteria > Rhizobiales > Hyphomicrobiaceae > CAMDPA01. The sequence goes on along the minus strand of CANJPN010000358.1, from coordinate 2,473 downwards.
CGAAAATGGCGACGCCAACGTTTCCGTCGGCATTCTATCACGCGTGGCCTCTGCTCTCGCACTCGACCTCATTCAACTCCTGCCCGCGCCGCGTGCGGAAATCGCACTTCCGCATGGGGCATTCGGTGCGCTGATCGCTCAAATGACGCCGCGGGAGCAATCGGATGCCTTGGGCGTTCTCGAGCGCTACCTCGACGACCGCCGGAAAGCACAGCGGGGAATCGCGCTGCTGGGTCTTCGTGGGGCAGGCAAATCGACGATTGGTGCGATGCTCGCCAATCGACATGGGTTGCCGTTCCTCAGCGTCACGCGGGAGATCGAAACGTGCGCCGGCATGACATTGCCCGATCTCTTCAACCTCGGCGGCCCCGACGCCTACCGCAAGCTAGAGAACGAAGTGGTCAAGGACCTCAGCGCGAGGGCCGATCGCATCGTGCTGGAGACGGCTGGCGGCATCGTCAGCAATACCGAGGCGATGGAAGTGATCCTCGCTTCGTTCCGCACCATCTGGCTCAAGGCAACACCGCACGAACATTTGCAGCGGGTGATCCGCCAGGGCGATATGCGGCCGATGCGCGAGACGCCAGAAGCACTGGATCATCTCAAAGCGCTGTTGAAGCATCGGGAGCAGGAATATGCCCGCGCGGATTTCTCGCTCGATACGACGGGGCTATCACCGGAAGACTGCGTGCATCGGCTCGAACAGATCGCCGGCGGTCCCGCTCTTGCGCAAACGGAATGAACGGCGGGCCGATTGAGGCGCGCCGTCCTTGCCTTCACCTGCTGGCCGCTGCCGTGACGGTCAGAAGGCATCACAGGGGATTTTCACCGAGATATAGCCAAGATCCAGCTTACAGTCGCGGCTTGCCGTCTTGCGCTTCGAACCCGTCTGCGAACCCGCCTGGCGCTGCGCCTTGCGCTCTGGCTGCGGCGCCGCCTCTGCGGCGGGTACTGGCGCCGGCTCCACCGTTGCGACACGATCCGGGGTCGAAGGTGCTGCTTCAATAACCGGGGCGGCCGGCGCTGGCGGTACGACAACGGGAGCCGAAGCTTCGCGCTGCAAGGGTGCCGGATTTGCCGGACGGTATGGCTGGGCCGGAATTTCGACGCGAGCGGGAGCGGTATCCGCAGGCGGCGCTACCAACGCCGGCGCCACAGGTGCCGAGGCCGGCACAGCCGCCACCTTGCCATCGCAACGCTTCAGGTCGTCCGGGGCACGCTTCCAGGTCATCGTTTCACTGAACAGCTTGGAGCCCATGTAGCCCACGACCCGGAGGCGATCCTCGCCAATCGGCTTCAGCTCGACGCTGTAGCGGGCGTTGTCGTCCGGATCGACGATCCAGCCTCGATCCCAGGTATTGGAGCCGACGGCCTTGACGTTGCCGATGATCTGATCGCGGCAAGCCTTGGCGTTTTTCGTGTCTTTAACCCACACGACGTGGCCGCACAGGCCGCCGCCGCATTCCGCGATCTCGACCGCGCCGCGGCCGGTATGGTCGATCCAGACGCCGACGGGCGAAGCAGCATGGGCGGCAGCCGAAACCAGGCCAACGGCCAGGGCCGCTAAGCGGAGGGTCGTCGAGATCGAGTTCATGGATGCCTCCCGGCATTGATTTGAATGGGCCCGTTTGCGGCCCGGTCCGAGGACTATCCCGATTTCTCCAGCGGCCCGCTGTTCCGCCGGTGACAGGGCTTTGCCCAGGCAGTAGCCCACCGGCCAATCTGGCGCTTGCCGCCGCCGTGGCGCACGGTATAGCTGCGGCAGACTGAGTGGGCAGGATGGCTCTATGATGTCATCAGTCTCGACGCCTTCGCATCAAGAACAGAGCTGCGGAACCATGAACTACTCGACGAGCTTCAAATCGCTGAAGGACGAGGTCTCGCCGGAGGAGTGGCAGGCCCGCGTGGATCTCGCCGCCTGCTACCGGCTGGTCGACACCTACGGGATGACGGACCTCATCTACAATCACATCACGCTGCGAATTCCGGGCACCGAGCACCTGCTGATCAATCTCTACGGTCTGCTCTACAAAGAGATAACCGCGTCGAGCCTCGTGAAGATAACGCTCGACGGGGAGATCGTGCACAAGCAGGACACCGACTACGGGATCAACAAGTCGGGCTACGTGATCCACGGCTGCATCCACGCGGCGCGGCCCGACGTGGCGTGCGTACTGCATACGCATACACGCGCGGGAATGGCGGTTTCGGCGATGAAATGCGGCCTGCTGCCGATGTCGCAGACCGCGATCCGGTTCGTCGGCCATATCGCCTATCACGATTACGAGGGGCCGGCGGTCGATCTCGCCGAGCGCGAGCGGCTGGTGCGCGATCTCGGCAGCCACAATGCCATGGTGCTGCGCAACCACGGGATGCTGACCTGCGGGCCGTCGGCGGGCGAAGCATTCAACTTGATGTACCAGCTCGAGCTGTCATGCCGTGCGCAGGTCGATGCGATGGCCGCGCGCACGGA
>CANJPN010000357.1 GCA_947475855.1 Bradyrhizobiaceae bacterium | reverse complement strand
CATCGGTGTCGGCGAGGACGGCTGCCCGGCATTCACCGAATACGGCATCGAATGCCTCAAGCAGATCATCATCGAGGAGCGAGCACTCGCCGCCGCACGCAATACCGATGGCGCCGAATAGTCCCCGCGGTGCTCACCGGATGCTTACACTTGAACCCGAGCGCCGCTATCCGATAGATCGCGCACGGCACAGCTCAGCGTAACGTGCCCTCCGCCGTACGCGATCACGCCAGCCTTCAAAGTTCGACGTCGGTCAGCGTTGCGGGCAACCACAATGGCGGCAGGTACTGTCATTTGCCAAATTTCAAGAACTCAGGACTGAACGGCGTTACTATCGGTGTCTTCAAGTAAACATCGCGTTTCCTCACCGCCACAAGGCCCAGCCTGCGGACACAATTTAATCGAGTTCGGTGGTTTCCATCCCGTTACCGCGCGTTTCCAATCGAGCATGTGCGGCGGCCCCCTTTTCACTCTCGGCGAGAAGCACCGTCCTCCTGAATGGAGCCCTCATATGATCGGCTTGATGCGCGCAATCTCACTATCCGCCTTCATCCTACTAGCCACAGCACTGACGCCTCGACCTGCTCACGCCGAAAGCAACGTCGATATCCTCCTCGTGCTGGCCGCTGACATTTCACGCAGCCTCGACGAGCGCAAGTTCCGCCTTCAGCGCGAAGGCTACGCGGAGGCCATCATCAGCCCGCGCGTGCTGAAGGCGATCGAATCCGGACCCAATGGCCGCATCGCCGTCTGCCTCGTCGAGTGGTCCGGACCCCAGCAACAGGCGGTGATTGTCGACTGGACCATCGTCGCTAACGCCACCGACGCCCAACGCCTTGCCGCGCGTATTCGCGATGCCCCTCGCCTGTTCATGGATCGCACTGCGATCGGCAACGCCGTCGATTTCTCTGCGCGCCTGTTCGAAAAAGCTCCTGCCACTTCTAACCGCCGCGTCATAGACGTTTCAGGCGACGGCACGAGCAACGCCGGCCGCAGCATCATAACGGCCCGCGACGAAGCGCTGAGCCAAGGCATCACGATCAACGGCCTGGCGATCCTTTCCGAAACGCCGCTCCCGAGTAATCCGTGGCACACGCATCCCCCCGGCGGACTGCTCGCATGGTACGAAAACAACGTCATCGGCGGCGCCGGTGCGTTCGCGCTGGCCGCGGAAGGCTTCGAAGCGTTCGGTGCGTCTATCGCCTCCAAGCTCATCAAAGAGATCGCGTCGAACGATGTGACGCCGCGACGAATGCCCTGAGCGCGATGATGACACCGGCCGCGGCGTCGAGACCAGATGAATGCCCGACACGTGAGAGCTTCTCCATCGCCGCCGGGATTCGCGCCATCTCCCCACTTACGAGCGCGACCACGAACGCATGCAGCACTCCGCTGCCCTGACCTTCAATCGCCGCCGAGAGAAACTGCGCCGACAACGCCGTCGTCGCTTCAGCGCATTCCCGTGACACAGCCTCAGCGAGACGTCCCAGTGTGCCTGCTGCACGTTCCGTCCGCATCGCACTCAGCGCGAGGATCACACCGCAAAGCGCGTCGTCTCCCGATGGCGTCAATCCCGGTCCGAACCCAAGCAGATCAACCGGCGGCTCCCCCACCGTATCGACATCATCCGCGAATTGTCCGCGAAGCCAATTCTCGAGCCTCTCCAGTCGTGGCCCAGCTAGACGCTGGAACGCCCTATTGCTCGCCAAATCCCCACAATCGCCATGCGCAAACGGTAGCAGTCCGTCAACCGGCAGCATCGACCGCACGATGACCAGCACCTGGGCAATCACATCGCCCAGCGCTTCTGGAGCCGCCAGAACTGGCCAGGAAGCCGGCGTCCAGATTTCCGCACCACGCACATCCAAACGCCACACGGGCGCATTTGCGATCCCACCGGCAAACTCGACGCTGTCCCCCGCGCGACTGTTCGCGATGAATCCGACATCCCCTTTGGTCTCGACGCAGATGTTGATCGGCCCATCACCGATGCGGTGGTCACCCAGACATACGAACGAACGTCCCGCCTGCAAATAGAGACTGCGCTCGAACACAGCAACGATCTGTGCCTGCGAGTGTTCCGCGAAAAACCGCGCCGCGAAACGCCCCATACGCCTCGCTGCGATCACGCCAACGCCTTCAGCCGTCATCGCCAACGACGGACGTGCCGGTCTTACCCTCGAGCGCAGCCATTGCCTCGTCGAGCCGAGCGATGACGACGCGATCCCCCCCTCCCTCGATGAAGCTGATTGCCGCGTCGATCTTCGGCCCCATGCTCCCTGGCGGGAACTGCCCCGCCGCGTGGAACGCCTTCAACTCGCGCAACGTGACGCGGTCGAGCCAGCGCTGCGTCGGCTTACCGAAATCAACAGCGACTTTCGACACCGCAGTCAGGATCAGCAGCGTCTCGTAGCCGAGCACATTGGCCATCAGCGCCGACGTCATATCCTTGTCGATGACCGCCTCGACACCGGCACGAGTGCCGTCCTGCTGCCGCACCACTGGAATGCCGCCACCACCGCCTGAAATGACGATATTGCCACGCCGCGCCAGAACCTTGACCAGCGAGATATCGCAGATGTGCTTTGGCTTCGGAGAGGGCACCACATGACGCCACCCGCGCGCGCCGTCCTTCTTCATCCGCCAGCCGAGTTCGGCACCGACAGACTTCGACTCTTCCTCGGTGAAAAACGGCCCCACATACTTCGTCGGATTTTTGAACGCCGGGTCGGCCGGATCAACTTCCACCTGCGTCAGCAGGCATGTGCAATGCCGGCCATTCCCCTTCAACCGCAACTCGTTCTCGATTGCCTGCATCAGCAGATAGGCGATACCGCCTTGGCTGTGCGCGACACAAATGTCGAGCGTCATCGGGGGAACCCGATCGGCCGTCAGCGCCTGCCGCATCAGGATCTTGCCAACCACAGGACCGTTGCCATGGACAAGAACCAACTCGTTGTCCGCAAGCGCAAGCGGCAACAGCGAACGCGCCGTCAACGCTGCAATCTCTTTCTGCTCGCCCGCAGTTCCCCGTATCTCCTCGGGATGCGTGGCGTTTCCGCCAATGGCGACGACGATCCGGCTTGGGAGCGAAGGCGCAGCAGACACGGCCATAAAGCCTCCTCTGGATCAACTCTTGACTATCTCGGCTGCAAGTTGGGCCGCGTCCGCATTCGACGGACACACGACAACACCCGCCGCGATGAGCGCCGCTGTTTGCCCCGCGAGCCCCTGCGGATCGCCGCTCGTTCCCGTGACTGATGCGATGATCGCCGGGCCGCCCTTCACCCCATGTGAAGCCAGAACCTTCGCGAGGTGACCGGCAGGATCGGCATGGCCACCGTAGCCCAACACGATATCCATGAGGATCACAGCGACATTCTTATCGGCTAGCGCCTCGATCAACGGTGCGTCGCGCACCACCGGCTCGATCATGGGATGTGGCCTACCCCGCGTGAACTCGTCGTCACCCAGATCGATCAGCGAATGCACCGCGGAGAGATTGCCGAGTACGTTGGCGCCAGGAACCGGAACATTTGAAGTCACCGCAAGCTGGTGGCCTTGCAGGACGATCTGAGCCTCAGCGCACAGCGTGCCGCCGGAGTAGAGGCCCCGCAGAACTTTGGCGCCCTTCCGCCCCGCCTGCTTGGGCCTGGGAGCAATGCTCTCACCGGCGAGCGGCTTACCCACGGCGACCTCCGCAGCCTGTTTCAAGGTGACGGCCGCTTTCGCATTGCCCGGCATACCCTTGCCGTCGCCGCCGAGGAAGCAGATCGTGAACGGCTTCGCGCTCTTCGCCACGCGCGCCAGCACCGCTTTCGCGACCTCGACCGCCGGCGGCTTCGACACGATCACGATGTGATTCGTGGCGGGATCGGCATCGAGAAGATCGAGCGCCATCAGCGTGGTGATGCCACCGACATCGGCCTTGAGATCGCGCCCACCGGTGCCGATCGCGTGGCTCACGCCTCTGCCCGCCCGCGCGATCAGGCATGAGATTTCCTGGATGCCCGTCCCCGAAGCGCCGATGATGCCGATGTCGCCACGCGGCACGACGTTCGCGAACGCCAGCGGCACCCCGCCGATGATCGCCGTCCCGCAGTCCGGTCCCATTACGAGCCGACCGAGGGTCCGAGCCTCTTGCTTCAGTTCGACTTCCTGCTCGACCGGCACATTGTCGGAAAAGATCATCACGTCGAGGCCGGCCCGGATCGCCTTGAGCGCCTCCGCCGCCGCGAAAGCGCCCGGCACCGAGATCAACGCCACCGACAGATCCGGCATCTGCGCCTTCGCCGCGCGCAGCGTGCGTGGACGCCACGCGGCCCCAGCACTCGTCCGGCGCGGCGCATCGAGCAGCGACGCAGCCTCCACAAGACAAGCCTTCGCGGCCGCTTCCGTTTTGGCACGTACTGCGATGATCAGATCACCTGGCGCAGCGCCTTCGCCGATCGCATTCAGAACTCCCGCTTCACGCAGAATCTGCTTATTGGCCGGCGTGCCGATCATGAGACCGGCTTCCTCGATGTCGGGCATCGCCACGATCGACCGCGAGATACGCATCAGCGCCACGCTGTCGAGATAGAACCCTTTGCGGATCTCGTTGACGACCGTCATCACGCGACCCCCATCTTCTCGGCAAACGCCACCAACGCTTCCTCGAAGCACCCCATCGGCGCTTTCACTACGCCCGCCCCAACCTGCCCGACGCCCGGTTGTCGATGCGCGATACCGGTGTTGATCGTCGGCGCGATCTGGGTCGCGACAACACGACGAATGTCTATCCCGGTCGGCACGCCCGCATAATCGAGCGATGGTATCGTCCACTCTGGGTTGATTCCGACCGCGATCTCTCCCATCAACCGCGTATAATTGGCAGCCTCCGATGCAGGCCCAGCGCCGACGAAACCGACGACTGCCGGCGCCGCCGCCATCGCGAACCCACCGAGCCCAACCGTCTCGACGATCGCACTGTCACCCATGTCCGGGTTTGCGTCCTTCTCGCTGAAGCCGGGGAAGTAGAGGCCCACCGGCATCTCGACTGGCGCGGTAAACCAGCGGTCACCCGTCCCCGATACGCGAATGCCGAAATCCGTACCGTTGCGGCACATCGCGGTCACGATCGACGAACTCTCTATACCGCGAGCCGGATCGGTGATCGACTTGCCCATCGCCATGCCGACATTCAGGAAGAACTGATCATTGCGGCCGATGAAGTCGAGGCAGCGCTCTAGAACTTTCGAATCCGACATCGTTCGTGCTAGCGCCGGCGCGAGCAATCGCAACAACAGACTGGAGCACGCGATATTACGCTGATGCATCTCGTCGCCCATCGATAGCCCGCGCGAGATGAGAACCTTGAGCGGAATGCCACCCATATCGCGCAACGCGCGGCCCAGCGCCGGCCCCAGTTCGTCGCGCATCCACGCGAGGCGGCCGAGCACCTCAGCGTCATTGCCGCCGAACCGCATGACCTTGCCGAGCCCTTCGTTGATCGCGCAGTAAGCGCGATTGCCGAACGTGCGGTTCTCGACAACGAGCACAGGCTGCGAAAGAGTAGTCATGCCGGTCATCGGCCCGACCGCACCGTGATGATGGTTGGGCGCAAACTGGAACTGCCCGCCAGCAGCCCTTTTCTCCGCATCAGCCAGATCACTTGCCCAGCCTTCAAAAACCGCGATGCCAGTCACCGCGCCGCGCATCGGCCCGCACATCCGATCCCAGCCGATCGGCGGCCCTGAGTGCAGGATCATCCCCGCCTTCAACGCGGGAATGGCATCTCCCGCCGGGATGCAGTCGACCAGCACGGGATCGCCGGAAAGCATCCGCTTCAGCGTCTCGGCGTTGGCGTCTTCGATCTTCTTCACGTCTCACTCTCGCAGGTTGGGTCGAGCATCGCGAGGCCCAACACCTTACATCACACTTTATCGGGCATCAGTCCGCGGTAGTGCGGTCCTCGACCCAACGGAGCCGAAGGCCCTTTCAACTTCCCAGTTTGGCCAATAGGGCAGCGAGTTTCGCATTGCCTCCGGCAGGAGGCGCCCATTCGACCTGGACCACCGGAACCGATTGCTCGTCGAGTTCCTTGGCAAAGCGATCCAGACCGATGTTCACGACCTTCACTGGCCGCGACAGCAGATTGCCCCCATTGGCCACCTGGTCTTTATCCCGGGCTTCAGCGCTCATCTCTCACCTCGATCATGTCGATATGCATGCGGGCTCTCCGACCTATCGTCCGTCAAGCCTGATCGTAGACCCGATACGCAGCCTCGACGCCGGCACCTGCGGTTCTCGCATATCCATGACGCCGCATTACTGCTTCCAGTGACGCGAGACACCTCAGCACATTCGCCTTGCGTGCAACATGCCCCATCGTACCAATCCGCCAGATTTTGCCGACCAGCGGCCCGAACGACGTACCGATCTCGATGCCAAAGTCCTCCAGCATCTGCGATCGAACCACCTCGCTGTTCTTGATCTCCTTGGGGATGTAGACCCCCGTCACATTCGCCAT
>CANJPN010000356.1 GCA_947475855.1 Bradyrhizobiaceae bacterium | reverse complement strand
GCCTCTTGCTCAAGGTTTTGATCGCCGACAGGCTCGCCTCGCACGTCGACCGCATCTACGCGAGCGCTGCCTCAGGCACGCCCGGCTTGTGGGACGCTTGGCTCGGCATCCTCGGGTTCTCGCTGCAGATCTATTTCGATTTCTCGGCCTATTCCGAAATGGCGATCGGCCTCGCCCTCATGTTCGGCCTGCACTTCCCGATGAACTTCGCCATGCCCTACCGCGCGACCTCGCTGCGTGACTTCTGGCGGCGCTGGCATATGTCGCTGTCGCGCTTCCTGCGTGATTACCTCTACATACCCTTGGGCGGCAGCCGCTTCGGATTTCCCCGGTTCGTCTTCGCCACGCTGGTCACGATGGGCTTGTGCGGGCTTTGGCACGGCGCGGGCTGGACTTTCATCGTATGGGGGCTCATCCATGGCGCGGGCCTCGTCGTCTGCCGCGCGTGGGACCAGGCGAAGTTGCCGATGCCGGCCGCGCTCGGCTGGCTGCTGACGGTGCTGTTCGTCGCCGCAGCCTTCATGATCTTCCGCGCCCCCGATATGAGTGTCGTGGCCAACATGACAGCCGGCGCATTGGGCCTCGGCGGCACGGGCAGGCGCTGGGCGACCGGCGTCGCGATCCTTCTCGCCGTCGCTGCGGCGCTCGCCCTACTGAAGCGGCCGAACACCGAAGCCGTCGAGAGCTTCCTGCGGCCGCATCCAGCTTTCGCCGCAGCGACCGCAATCGCCGCCGTTTACGTAATGCTCGAGGTGGGCCGCGGCGCCCCCTCGAGCTTCATCTACTTCCAGTTCTGAGGGGCACGATGCCGCCGACCCCGACAATGAACTGGGCCCGCCACCTCAAGCTCACGCTCGGCATCTTCGCCGCAACGCTGCTGGCGCTCTACCTGTTCGTGCTGGCAATGAACCCCTACGGCAATCTGCCGAACACCGTATTGCGCCACCACGTCATGACCGACGACAACCAGCGCTATCAGTATCCCTCGATCGTGCGCTCCGGCCGCTACGACAGCATCATCATCGGCACCTCGACCTCGCGGCTGCTCGACCCGAAACCATTCGAGGAAGCGCTAGGCGGGCGCTTCGCCAACGTCGCGATCAACGCCGGCACCGCCTGGGAACAGACCGAGCTGACGAAGCTTTTCCTGCGTCACCAGCCTAAGCCCCATGCGCTCGTCGTCGGCATCGACTGGGTCTGGTGTGCTGTGAATGCCGACCGCGAGCGCATCACGTTCCGCGGCTTCCCGGAGTGGATGTACGACGATAATCCCTGGAACGATCTCGCCTATATGTTGAACGTCAAGGCGCTCGAAATCGCCGGTCGCCGCGCGGGCGCAGCGTTGGGGGTTGCCAAGCCACGCTTGCCACCGGATGGCTGGGAGATCTTCACGCCACCTGAACGCAACTACGACCTCGCCAAGGCCCAGGCGAAGATCTACGCCGCCGGTCCGCGCAACCTGATCGATCCCCGGGTACCGCCCGCGGTCGCCTCCGCGCAGGAACGCGCGAACTGGCGTTTCCCGGCGCTGGATTGGCTGGAGCAGTTGATCGCGGCTGGCAAGTGGCAGCGGGTTCTCTTCGTCCTGCCGCCGGTGCACGTGATGGCTCTGCCGCCGCCCGGCACGCACGAAGCGCTCAAGGAACAGGAGTGCAAATCCCGTATCTCGGCCATGGCCGAGCGCCGCAACATTCCCGTCATCGACTTCCGCTTGGCGTCGGACATCACCAGCCGCGACGAGAATTATTGGGACCCTCTGCACTATCGCGTCGCGATAGCCGAGCGCATCGCGCGCGGCATCGGTGCGGCACTGAAGAGCGGCGTCGACGATCCCGGCGGCGATTGGAAAATGCTGAAACCACCTAATTGAGGCACGTCCCGCGTAGGTCGGGTCCCGATAACCGCCGATCCTACAAATTCTTGCTCATCACGATGGCGTCGACCGCGGGGCCGCCCGTGCGCGCATAGTACGCCTTCCTCCGCGTGATCTCCGCAAGGCCGCGCGCCTTGTAGACTGACAATGCCGAAGGATTGTCCTCCGCCACTTCGAGGAACAGCCTTTTCACCCCGGACCGCTTGAGCGCGCGTTCCAGACCTTCCATCAGCTTCTTCGCAAGTCCGTTGCCCTGCCACTCCTTCGCGACGCCCATCGACAGCAATTCGGCGTCGTCAGCCGCAATCTGTCCCATCACGAAGCCGACGCTTGTTTTGGGAAATCCAGCCTTCGCGATCAGTGTCGTGGCGCCGGGATGTTCCAGCAGCTTCCCAACGCTGGCAGCGTCCCAGGGTTCAGCGAACAGCCCTGCGTGAAGTCCGGCGATTTCAGGCGCGAGTTCTGGCCCCGCCCAAAGCATGCTGACCAGGTTGAGGTCGCGCTTCTCCTGAGATGTCATGTTGTGCTCCAAGGCAGCGACTTGTCCGCCTGCGGTTTGGCGTCGGGGGGGCGTAGGTACTGCGGCAGCAAGGGGTACGCTATTGAACTTCTATCGGCGGCGGCTAGCAAGTGCTTCGCATCGGGCGATGCCGAAAATGTCGCGGGGTTGCTGTGGAATAATGTACGCCCTGCTGCTTGCGACGCAGCGGTCACGGCGGCTGCGCCAGTCCCGATCACGGCAACGCAAAGCTCGGGAAACAATCCCGCCACCTGGTCAGCTTCGAGCAACCGCGGCTCATCCAGTTCGCGCCCCGAGATACTGATCACCTGCGCAAAGATCTGACCTTTGCGAGCATCCATTGCAACGATCATGGCGTCGAGGCCTGCTCCAAGGCTGCCTGCTCGAAATGCACCCTCAGCGATCGCCCACAAGCTCGATACCGCGACGATTTCGGCTCCCGTGGCCAGCGCCAGCGAACGCGCGGCAGCAACGCCGGTGCGGATTCCGGTAAATGTGCCCGGCCCGTTCGTCACGATGATCCGATCGATTTGCGACAGCGAGACACCCGCCATTCTTGCTACCCGCTCGATCATTGGGATCAGCGCCTCGGCGTGGCCGGTATCCATGGCGCGGTGCTCGGCTGCGATCCGTGGCGCTCCGCCGTCCCGGCTGGCGCTGATCGCGACCGAGCACGACGAGAAACAGGTATCGAACGCCAGCACGTTCACGTCGGGTGTGCTCCACATGAAAAGGCCCTGCCCCATATCAGGGCAGAGCCAGTCGCATCACGTCGCCAGGAGTCTACTCGCAGGCGCTTCCATCAGAGAATCTTGGCATACTCGTCGAACGACAGTCGCGGCAAACGCTGCATCACACCGGTCGGATCGCCATAGCCGATGTTGACCAGGAAATTCGATCGCCATTCCGTGCCGTCGAAGAACTCCTTGTCGACGCCGGCGTTGTCGAAGCCGGACATCGCACCGGTATCGAGGCCAACGAGCCGGGCAGCTATCATCAGATACCCACCCTGCAGTGTGCCGTTTCGGAACGCGGTCGCGAGAATATGCGCATCCTTGCCGATGAAGCCGTCCTTTGCCTGCGGGCGATGCGGGAACGTGCGCGGCAGGTTGTCGTAGAACTTCATGTCGTGCGCCACGATGCAGCAGACTGGCGCGGACATCGTCTTCTCGCGGTTGCCCTCGGAGAGGAACGGCTTCAACCGTTCCTTCGACGCCGCACTCTTCAGGAACACGAACCGGGCGGGCTGGGTGTTGGCGCTCGTCGGCCCCATCCGGGTGATCTCGACCAGCTCACGCAGTTGCGCATCGGTAACGTCCTTTGGCAACCACTTGTTCTGTGTCCGGGCGGACAGGAACAGTTGGTCCATCACGGCGGAAGAAAAACGCTCGGCCATTGTTTGCCTCTGATGTCGGACCTTCCGGGTCTGACACCCAGACGGGAGATGAATTTGTGAATGTGGCCAGCGGCTGCGCTGAATGGAGCTTCCGCGAAGCTCACTGGGCCACGGCTTCGACCGCCTGCACTTCTGGGCAGAAGTGCTTCAGCAGGTTCTCGATCCCGCCGCGCAACGTCGCCGTCGAGCTGGGGCAGCCCGCACACGCGCCCCGCATGTGAAGGTACACGACCCCGTCACGGAAGCCGTGGAACGTAATGTCGCCGCCGTCGTTGGCGACCGCCGGACGTACGCGCGTCTCGAGCAGCTCTTTTATCGTCTCGACGACGCCTTCGTCCTTCGGATCGTAATTGACGCCGGCCGCATCGTTGGTGCCGCCGCTGTCGAGTGCCGGCGCACCCGACATGAAGTGTTCCATGATCGCGCCGAGGATGGCTGGCTTCAGGTGCTGCCACTCGCCGTCGGCCTTGGTGACCGAGATGAAGTCGGGCCCCAGGAACACGCCGGAAACCCCGCCGACCTCGAACAGCCGATGCGCCAACGGCGAGCCGGCTGCTTCGCCCTGCGTACGGTAGTCGGCCGTGCCGTCGGCAAGTACCGGTTTGCCCGGCAGGAATTTCAGCGTTGCTGGGTTCGGCGTCGCCTCGGTCTGAATGAACATCTGGTGGTCTCCGGCATCTGGTTTTAGGGGCTTGGCCGCTGGAACGCAGGCTCGCCCCGAAGGGATGAAGGACTATGACCCTGTAAATGGACCGTCGCCTGCGAATTGTCGAGTCCCGGACTCGGGGTTTCGTCGTCGCCCCTTGCCAGGTGGATTTGGGCAGCAGGACAATTGCCGATGGGATGTGTCAACGGCGTGGGTGACACACACCGACCGCTAGCGGTCGCTCACGATGAAAGAACGCAGATCGAGTTCACGGCGGATGCTCATCGCCGCCGCCGCATCGATAGTGCAGACCCGCACGGCCAATCGGAATTTTCGATCGAAGGAATGAGAGTTGAATGCGGGTAGCCAACAAAATGGTTTGCATCGCGCGCTTCAATTCGTTTGCCGATACGATGGCATTGCAGCCGGGTGTGCTTATCGATCGGCAGCAAAGATCTTGGCACCGCGAGTTGAAAGTCGAGCATAAGATATTGTTTTTGAAATACTTAAAGGCACAGCCGCAGCAGTGCTTCAATTAAGTGATGCGTGGGCTTGCGGAATGTATTCACCAGACTTGCAAGCCTGACTTTAGTCGAAATTCTTGATTGCCAACGAACCGGCCGCTCATGCGATTGCCTCGATAGGGTTTATGCAGATCACAAAAGAACAGGCTTGGTTGAATTCCAAGATCTAGGGAGAGATACGGATGGCCTCGCGTAGTTTTGGCTACTAGTCGTTCTCGACTTCGGCGCCTCGACGCAGGCATCGATTTGAGAAAAAGTGACAAGGCCAGTGAATGGCCGAACAAGCTAAGAGCATGAAGACGATGAGGAAACATGCTGCGCAGGATCATCGATTCTCGACGTACGCAAGAGCCTTTCACCCATTCGGTCGTGTCCCTTGCAGGGCGTCGGCTCTTTTCCAGTCTATCTCAGTAACTGCCGATTTCTCTCTGACTGCGGTCCGAGTTTAGGTGAGCGCACGTGGGTAAAGTAGATCTCCAATAACACGACAAAGGGAACGTCCTATGGCGACTACGACCGATGCATCGTCTATCGATGCTCGAAAGCGGCCTATGACGGCCGAGGAAAAGAAAGTCATCATCGCCTCTTCGGCGGGCACGATCTTCGAATGGTATGACTTCTACCTATACGGCGCGCTTGCCGGCGTGATCGGAGCGCAGTTTTTCACTGCGTTCGATGAGAACACACGGAACATCTTCGCGCTACTCGCATTCGCAGCCGGCTTTCTCGTGCGCCCCTTTGGCGCGCTGTTCTTCGGTCGGCTCGGCGACCTTATTGGGCGCAAGTATACCTTTCTCGTCACCATTCTGATCATGGGCCTGTCGACGTTCCTTGTTGGGTGCTTGCCGAACTATGAAAGCATTGGGGTCGTGGCCCCGATCGTGCTGATCTTGTTGCGCATGCTTCAAGGGTTGGCGCTGGGCGGCGAGTATGGCGGCGCGGCAATCTATGTGGCAGAGCACGCCCCTTCCAATCGGCGCGGCTACTTCACCGCTTGGATTCAGACGACGGCCACCCTCGGGCTTCTGCTGTCGCTGCTCGTGATCATGTTCACGACGATCTACGTCAACGCAAACTGGCCCAGCGTTACGCTTCCTGGCGGCGGCACGCGCACGGCATTCGCCGATTGGGGCTGGCGCATCCCGTTCCTGGCGTCGATCTTCCTTCTGTTGATCTCACTCTACATTCGGCTTCAGATGAATGAGAGCCCCGCCTTCGTGAAAATGAAGGAAGAGGGCACCCAGTCGAAGGCGCCGCTCGGGGAAGCCTTCGGTGAGTTCCCGACAGCCGTCATCGCTGTGCTTGGCGTGTTGTTCGCCGCTGGCATCGTCCTCGGCTACTTGGGCAATACCGGGTTGGCGTTGCTTTGCATTCCAGCGATTATCTTGACCATCGCACTCAATATGGCGCGAAACGCGAACGGCCGGATTGCAATCATAGCCCTGTTGGGGTTGGTCGCAGGCCAGGCCGTCGTCTGGTACACGGGGCAGTTCTACGCGCTGTTCTATCTGCAGCAGATCCTGAAAGTCGACAACTTCACGGCCAACGTGATG
>CANJPN010000355.1 GCA_947475855.1 Bradyrhizobiaceae bacterium | reverse complement strand
CCACGCAGGAGGAGGATCCCTCCAAGCCCGGCGTCGACATCTACCGCTTGCGCAAGTTCCAGCGCTCGAACCAGTCGACGTGCATCAACCAGCGTCCGCTGGTCAACGTAGGCGACATCGTTGCTGCCGGCGAAATCGTTGCCGACGGTCCCTCGACCGATCTCGGCGATCTCGCGCTCGGCAAGAACGTGCTCGTCGCGTTCATGCCGTGGATGGGCTACAACTTCGAGGACTCGATCCTGCTCTCGGAGCGCGTCGTGTCCGAGGACGTGTTCACGTCGATCCATCTCGAAGAGTTCGAGGTGATGGCGCGCGACACCAAGCTCGGTCCGGAGGAGATCACGCGCGACATTCCGAACGTCTCGGAAGAAGCGCTGAAGAACCTCGACGAAGCCGGCGTCGTCTACATCGGCGCCGAGGTCAATCCGGGCGACATTCTCGTCGGCAAGATTACGCCGAAGGGTGAAAGCCCGATGACGCCGGAAGAAAAGCTTCTTCGGGCCATCTTCGGCGAGAAGGCTTCCGACGTCCGCGACACGTCGCTGCGTCTGCCGCCGGGTGTTACAGGTACCGTCGTCGAGGTGCGCGTCTTCAATCGTCACGGCGTCGACAAGGACGAGCGTGCGATGTCGATCGAGCGCGAGGAGATCGAGCGTCTCGCCAAGGACCGCGACGACGAATTGCTGATCCTTGACCGCAACACCTACGGCCGTCTCCACGACCTGTTGCTCGGCCAGGAGGTCTCGAAAGGACCGAAGGGCGCGCGCAAAGGCACGGAGATCACCAAGGACGTGCTGGAGGAAATCCCGCGCAGCCAGTGGTGGGAGATCGGCCTCAGGGACGAGAAGTCCCAGGCTGGTATCGAAGCCGTGCAGAAGCAGTACGAGGAATCCAAGAAGAGCCTCGAGCGCCGCTTCGTGGACAAGGTCGACAAGCTGCAGCGTGGCGACGAGATGCCCCCGGGCGTCATGAAGATGGTCAAAGTCTTCGTCGCCGTGAAGCGCAAGATCCAGCCGGGCGACAAGATGGCCGGCCGTCACGGCAACAAGGGCGTCGTGTCGATGATCGTGCCGTGCGAGGACATGCCGTTCCTCGAGGACGGCACGTCGGTCGACGTCGTGTTGAACCCGCTCGGCGTGCCGAGCCGTATGAACGTCGGGCAGATCCTCGAGACCCACTCGGGATGGGCTTGCCGTGGTCTCGGCCGCATCATCGACGAAGCGCTCGCGCAGTATCGTGCGGATGGCATCGGCAAGGCGTTGAAAGACACGGTGCAGCGCGTATATGGCACCACCAGCGGCAACGACTCGGTGGCGAAAATGAAGGAGGAGGAAGTTGTCCTCCTGGCTTCGCAGATCAAGAAGGGCGTGCCGATCGCCACTCCCGTCTTCGATGGCGCACGCGAGGCGGACATCGTCGACATGCTGAAGATGGCGGGCTTCGACAGTTCCGGCCAGGTCACGCTGCACGACGGCCGTACGGGCGAGCAGTTCGATCGTAAGGTCACGGTCGGCTACAAGTACGTCCTGAAGCTGCACCATCTCGTCGACGACAAGATCCACGCACGCTCCATCGGCCCCTACAGCCTCGTGACCCAGCAGCCGCTGGGTGGCAAGGCCCAGTTCGGCGGCCAGCGCTTCGGCGAAATGGAGGTGTGGGCGCTCGAGGCATACGGCGCTGCATACACGCTTCAGGAGATGCTCACCGTTAAGTCGGACGACGTTGCCGGCCGCACGAAGGTCTATGAGTCGATCGTGCGTGGCGACGATGCCTTCGAAGCGGGCATTCCCGAGAGCTTCAACGTGCTCGTCAAGGAAATGCGCGCTCTGGGTCTCAACGTCGACTTGATCAACTCGGAAGTTCCTCCCGGAGCCACGCCTGTCAACGCGCCGCCGGAACCGGGCAGTGAAGCCAAGCCCTTGCTGCCGCCAGCGGCCGCTGAGTGATACGCCTGGAATGGTGTCAGACCCTCAAGGTCTGACACCAAACAAGGCGACGACTTTGCCCGGTTCGCCCGGGACGATATTTGCACTGACACGACAAGGTTTCGGACCCCATGGGTCGGTGGCCAGTGTCAAAGCGGAGAAAGCCGATGAACGAGATCGCCAGCATCTTCAAGCAGCAGCAGGCGCCGCTTCCGACGTTCGATCAAATCAAGATCACTATCGCGAGCCCGGAGGATATCCTCTCGTGGTCGTTCGGTGAGATCAAGAAGCCAGAGACGATCAACTACAGAACTTTCAAGCCGGAGCGTGACGGCCTGTTCTGCGCGCGTATCTTCGGGCCGATCAAGGATTACGAATGCTTGTGCGGCAAGTACAAGCGTATGAAGTACAAGGGGCTGATCTGCGAAAAGTGCGGCGTCGAGGTGACGCTCGCCAAGGTTCGCCGCGAGCGCATGGGCCACATTGAGCTCGCAGCGCCCGTCGCCCACATCTGGTTCTTGAAGTCGCTGCCGTCGCGCATTGGTCTTCTGCTCGACATGACGCTGAAGGATCTCGAGCGGGTCCTGTACTTCGAATATTATGTGGTCATCGAGCCGGGCGTCACGACATTCAAGGAAAAGCAGCTCCTTTCCGAGGAGCAGTACAACGCCGCCATCGACGAGTTCGGTCCCGACAGCTTCACCGCCGGCATCGGTGCCGAGGCGATTCGCGAGCTGATGTCGGGCATGGACTTGCCCAAGCTGCGTGAGGATATCCGCCAGGAGATCATCGAGGCGACCACAGAGCTGAAGCCCAAGAAGCTCGCCAAGCGCCTAAAGGTGATCGAGGCTTTCATCGAGTCCGGCAATCGTCCCGAATGGATGATCCTTACCGTCGTGCCGGTGATACCGCCCGAGTTGCGCCCGCTGGTGCCGCTCGATGGTGGCCGCTTCGCGACATCCGACCTGAACGACCTATATCGCCGCGTGATCAACCGCAACAACCGCCTGAAGCGTTTGATGGAACTGCGCGCGCCGGACATCATTATCCGCAACGAGAAGCGGATGTTGCAGGAGTCCGTCGACGCACTGTTCGACAACGGCCGCCGTGGCCGCGTCATCACGGGCGCCAACAAGCGTCCGCTGAAGTCGCTCGCCGACATGCTCAAGGGCAAGCAGGGCCGCTTCCGCCAGAACCTGCTCGGCAAGCGCGTCGACTACTCGGGCCGCTCGGTGATCGTCGTGGGTCCCGAGCTCAAGCTGCACCAGTGCGGTTTGCCCAAGAAGATGGCGCTCGAGCTGTTCAAGCCCTTCATCTATGCGCGGCTTCAGACGCTGGGCCAGGCCGCGACCGTGAAGCAGGCAAAGAAGCTCGTCGAGAAAGAGAAGCCGGAGGTTTGGGACGTCCTCGATGAGGTCATCCGCGAGCATCCCGTGATGCTCAACCGCGCACCGACGCTCCATCGTCTGGGCATTCAGGCGTTCGAGCCAACCCTCATCGAAGGCAAAGCGATCCAGCTTCACCCGCTGGTTTGCGCTGCATTCAATGCAGACTTCGACGGCGACCAGATGGCCGTGCACGTTCCGCTGTCCCTCGAGGCACAGCTCGAAGCGCGCGTGCTTATGATGTCGACCAACAACATTCTGCATCCCGCGAACGGCCAGCCCATCATCGTGCCCTCGCAGGATATCGTTCTCGGCCTCTACTACCTGTCGCTGACGCGCGACAAGGAGCCGGGCGAAGGCATGGTGTTCGGATCGATCTCCGAAATGCACCACGCACTGAGCGCAGGCTGCCTCACGTTGCATGCCAAAATCCGTGCGCGCTACCACTCGCTCGACGACGCGGGTAACCCGCTCGTCGAGGTGGTCGAGACAACGCCCGGCCGCATGCTGCTGGGTGAAGTACTGCCGAAGATCCCTGGCGTGAAGTTCTCGCTCGTCAACCAGCTCCTGACCAAAAAGGCCATCTCAGGTCTGATCGATGCCGTCTACCGCAGCTGCGGCCAGAAGGAGACGGTGATCTTCTGCGATCGCATCATGGCGCTTGGCTTCCACCACGCGTTCAAGGCCGGTATCTCGTTCGGCAAGGACGACATGGTCGTGCCGGATACCAAGGCGGCCATCATCGAGAAGACCGACGAACTCGTCGCCGAGTTCGAGCAGCAGTACAATGAAGGTCTGATCACCAAGGTCGAGAAGTACAACAAGGTCGTCGACGCCTGGTCGAAGTGCACCGATCAGATCGCCAAGGAGATGATGGAACGCATCTCCGGCGTTCAGGTCGATGAGAACGGGCGCACGCGTCAGATCAACTCCATCTACATGATGAGCCACTCCGGTGCGCGTGGTTCGCCGACCCAGATGCGTCAGCTCGCAGCAATGCGCGGTTTGATGACGAAACCGTCCGGCGAGATCATCGAGACGCCGATCAAGTCGAACTTCAAGGAAGGTCTGTCGGTTCTCGAGTACTTCAACTCGACGCACGGCGCCCGTAAGGGTCTGGCTGACACCGCGCTCAAGACGGCGAACTCGGGCTATCTGACCCGCCGTCTGGTCGATGTCGCTCAGGACAGCATCATCCAGGAAGAGGATTGCGGCACCGATCGTGGCATCAACGTGCAGGCCGTCGTCGACGCCGGTAACGTGATCGTCACGCTCGCAGCCCGCGTGCTCGGTCGTACGGCTGCAGAAGACATCACGGACCCGATCACGAAGCAGGTCATCATCGCCAACGGCGATCTGATCGAAGAGCGTCATGCCGAGATGATCGACAAGGCGCAGATCCAAGAGGTTCGCATTCGTTCAGTGCTGACCTGCGAGACCGAGCCCGGTGTTTGCGGCAAATGCTATGGGCGCGACCTCGCACGCGGAACGCCGGTCAACATTGGTGAGGCTGTGGGCGTCATCGCCGCCCAGTCGATCGGTGAGCCGGGCACGCAGCTTACCATGCGCACCTTCCACATCGGCGGTGCTGCGAACGTGGTCGACACGTCCTTCATGGACACCAACTTCAACGGTACCGTGAAGGTCAAGGGTCGTAACGTTCTCAAGGACAGCCAGGGCCGTCTCATCTCCATGGGGCGCTCGATGTCTGTCGTGATTGTCGACCAGTCCGGCAAGGAACTGGCGACGCACAAGATTCCGTACGGTGCGCGTCTCCTTGTTGACGACGGCGACACGGCCAAGCGTGGCACGCGTCTGGCGCAGTGGGATCCCTTCACCCGGCCGATTTTGACCGAGGTGGACGGCGTAGCCGACTTCGAGGACCTCGTTGAAGGTGCCTCGATGCGCGAGTTGACCGACGAGGTGAAGGGAACCTCGAGCCGCGTCGTGCTCGACTGGCGCGCGACTCCGCGTGGCGCGGAGCTGAAGCCTGCCATCGTCGTCAAGGACGGCAAGGGCAAGCTGATCAAGCTCACGCGCGGCGATGCCCGCTATCTCCTGCCGGTCGACGCGATTCTGTCCGTCGATCGTGGTTCGCAGGTCAAGGCCGGCGACGTCCTGGCACGTATCCCGGTGGCCTCCGCGAAGACCGGCGACATCACGGGCGGTCTGCCGCGCGTGGCCGAGCTGTTCGAGGCGCGTCGTCCGAAGGACCACGCGATCATCGCCGAGATTTCGGGCACGGTCGAGTTCGGTAAGGACTACAAGAACAAGCAGCGCATCAACATCAAGCCCGATGATGAGAGCCAAGAGACGGTCGAGTACCTCATTCCGCGCGGCAAGAGCCTCGCGGTCCAGCATGGCGACCGCATCGAACGTGGCGAGTACGTCTACGACGGCCATCCGGCCCCGCACGACATTCTCGCCATCAAGGGCGTCGAGGAGCTGGCGAACTACCTGATCAACGAGATCCAGGATGTTTACCGTCTCCAGGGCGTGACCATCAACGACAAGCACATCGAGGTGATCGTTCGCCAGATGCTGCAGAAGGTCGAGGTCACGGATACCGGCGAAAGCGACTTGATCAAGGGCGACAGCATCGACAGGACGGAGTTCGAGGAGATCCGCCTCAAGCTGGACAAGGAGGGCAAGCGTGCTCCAACCGCCCAGCCGGTCCTTCTCGGCATCACCAAGGCGAGCTTGCAGACCCGCTCGTTCATATCGGCAGCCTCGTTCCAGGAGACGACGCGCGTTCTTACCGACGCCGCCGTCAACGGCAAGGCCGATATGCTCGAAGGGCTGAAGGAGAACGTGATCGTCGGCCGCCTGATCCCCGCCGGTACTGGTGGCATGTTGCGACGCTTGCGCAAGATCGCCGCCAAGCGCGACGAGCTCATCGCAAAGGAAAAGGCGAAGACCGACGGCGACAAGTCGCTGTCCGGTCCTGGCGCCGGTGCCTCGTCTCGCCTCGAGCAGCGCCGCCGCCGCCGTACCGAGGAAGCTGCGGAATAGTCGATAAGCCGAAGCGCTCCCAAGCAGTGTATGGCATACGGCCGGTCGAAAGATCGGCCGTATGCATTTGCAACCAACCGAATCTACCAGGAAGAGGCGTAATCATCGCGAGCAATCCAAGATAAAAGTGATGTAAGCGGTGGCTTGCCTGGCTCGCACGTGGTGGGGCATGCATTCCCCCACTACAGGGTTTGAATTGGACACCAAAACCAACGCTTT
>CANJPN010000354.1 GCA_947475855.1 Bradyrhizobiaceae bacterium | reverse complement strand
TTCCGAAAAGGCGGTCTGGCAGGGGCAGCCGGTTGCCGTGGTGGTGGCGGCGACGCGCGCGCAGGCGGAGGATGCCGCCGAACTCGTGCAGTGCGAGTGGGAGGAGTTGACCGCATCGGCCAGCATCGAGCATGCACTTGACGTAGCGCGTGGCGGCATTGTCCATGCCGAGATCGCGGACAACATTGCGTTCGATTTCAGAATCGAGAAGGGCGATCCAGACCGCGCATTTGCCGAAGCCGATTTGGTTGTCGAAGAGGAGATCCGGTTCGAGCGGCAGCAAGCCGTTACGCTGGAGCCGCGTGGGTTGATCGCTGATTTCAACCCTTCAGACGGTACGCTCAATGTCATTCACGCGCATCAATCGCCATTCCAGATGCAGGACATTTTCAGCCGGCATTTCGGAATAGCGGAACAGAAGGTGCGGGTGACGGCGCCAGATATCGGTGGCGGCTTCGGCATGAAGTTGAACATCTACCCGGACGAGATCGCGACAGTCGCGGCGAGTATCCGGCTAGGACGACCGGTCAAGCTGATCGTCGACCGGCTGGAATCGTTCGTCTCCGACGCGCACGCGCGCGAACATCGCATCACCGCGCGAATGGCGCTGAAGGGCTCAGGCGAGATCACCGCAATGGAGATCGATGATGTCGGCGCAGTGGGCGCGTTCGGCATGCCGCTTCGGTTCAACGTGGCCGAAGGAATGATGTGCATCACGCTGGCGGGAGCGCCGTATGCGTTCGAGAACTACCGGGCGCGAACGCGGAGCGCCTATTGCAACAAGAGCCCGGTTGGAATGTATCGCGGCGTGGGCATGCCGCTGGCATGTATCGCGGCAGAGTTGCTGGCCGATCAGGCGGCGACGAAGCTCGGTCTCGATACGATCGAGTTGAAGCGACGGGCGTTGCGGCCATTGTCGTCGCTGCCGTGTACGACACCGGGCGGGCAGCGGCTGGAGACCGTGTCGTTCCATGCGTGCCTGGAAATGCTAACTGGTTTGATGGATTATCCTGGCTTGCGCGCCGAGCAAGAAGCGCTGCGCGCAAAGGGGATTTTGCGTGGTATCGGGATCGCGAACTTCGTCGAGCAGTCGGCCTATGGGCCACCGTACTACGGTCCGTCGGGGGCTGCGATCTCGACGCAGGATGGGTGCTCGATCCGGCTCGAGCCGTCGGGTGCGTTGCGCGTCGTGACGAGCCTCACGGATCAGGGGCAGGGTACGCTGACCGCGATCGCGCAGATCGTGGCGGATACGGTCGGTGTCGATGTCGACGAGGTTGGCATTCTTGCTGGCGACAGTGCGATTTCGACTTACGGTGGAGGCGCTTGGGCGTCGCGCGGCACGGCGACCGGCGGCGAGGCGGCATTGAAGGCCGGTCGTCTGTTGAAACGGAACATCCTGGCGCTTGCCGGTACGATCACACAGACGCCAGTTGCCGATCTTGACGTCGCATCAGGGCAAGTCATCAACGCCCGCACGGGGCTGGCGGTGATCAGTCTGGCGGAAGTCGGGCGCATCGGCTACTTCCGGCAAGATACGCTGCCCCGTGATTTCGACGTCCAGCTCAATGTCACGGCGAGCCATGCCGCCAACGACAAGGTCTGCTACATCTCGAACGGTGCGCAGGCGAGCTACGTCGAGGTCGATGCGGCAACAGGCGAGATTCGCATGCTGGGTCACTGGGCGGTCGACGATTGCGGGCGGATCATCAATCCGCTGCTGGTCGAGGAGCAAGTGCGAGGCGGTGTGGTGCAAGGCATCGGCGCGGTGCTCTACGAAGAGAGTACGTTCGACGACGCGGGTAATCTGCTGAACGGCACGATGGCGGACTATCTTGTGCCGATGGCGGGCGAGCTGCCGGACATCGTGGTCGGCCACATCGAGACGCCGGAGAAGTCGACCGAACTCGGCGCGAAGGGTATCGGCGAGGGTGGTCTGATCGGCGCGATGGGGGCCGTTTGGGTGTCGGTTAACGATGCACTGAAGCCGTTGGGGGCCAAGGTGCTGCATCAACCTTTCACGCCTGAGCGGGTGCTCGAAGCGATCGCGCGGGCAAAGGGTTGAAGAGCGGCATGGCGAGTGCTGGCTCGCTCTTGCGCCCGCCCCTTGTCGCGCTATATCCAGCACGTTTTGCCACCAACGTGCGAGCCTATACCCATGAGCGACACAAAGACCGCGGCTCAGAGCCATCAATTCCAGGCGGAAGTGGCCGAGCTGCTGCATATGATGGTCCATTCGGTCTATTCCGAGCGCGACATCTTTCTGCGCGAGCTGATCTCGAATGCTTCCGATGCCTGCGATAAGCTACGCTACGAGGCGATCGCGAAGCCGGACCTGCTGGGGGACGACCCCGAATTGAAGATCCGCATTCGCGGGGACAAGTCTGCCGGTACGCTGACGATATCCGACAACGGCATCGGAATGGACGCCCAGGAACTCGTCGACAATCTCGGCACGATCGCCCGGTCGGGTACGAAGGCGTTCGTGAAGCGGCTCACCGAGGCGAAGGAAGGCAGCGGGCTGATTGGCCAGTTCGGCGTCGGCTTCTACTCGGCATTCATGGTGGCGGACCGTATCGAGGTGACGAGCCGGAAAGCCGGGACCTCGGAAGCTTCGACGTGGGTCTCTTCTGGTGGAGCCGGTTTCGAAGTCGGGCCTGCGAGCGAAGACGACGCAGGGCGGGTGCCGCGCGGCGCGCAGATCGTTTTGCACTTGAAGGAGGACGTGAAGAAGTACGCCGAGACGTTCGAGATCGAGCGGCTGGTGCGCACTTATTCGGACCATATCCTGTTTCCGATCATGCTCGCGGAAGAGAAAGGCGAGCTTCGACAGATCAATGCGGCGAGTGCAGTCTGGCAGCGCTCCAAGTCCGAGCTGAAGCCCGAGGATTACGCGCAAGCCTACCGCACGATCGCCGGCGCTTTCGACGAGCCCGCGATGACGCTGCACTACCGGGCGGAAGGCCGGCAGTCCTATGCGGTGCTGCTTTTCGCGCCGACGATGCGGCCGTTCGATCTGTTCGATCCGGGCCGCAAGGGGCGCGTGAAGCTCTACGTGCGGCGCGTGTTCATCGGCGACGACACGGAGCTGCTGCCGCCGTATCTGCGATTCATTCGCGGCGTGATCGACAGCGAGGATCTGCCGCTCAACATCAGCCGCGAGATGCTGCAGAACAACGCGCAGGTGGCGCAGATCCGCAAGGCGGTGACGGGGCGTGTCGTTTCGGAGCTGGAGACGCTGGCGTCGAAGGAGCCTGCGACGTTCGCGACGCTTTGGGAGGCCTTCGGCGGCGTCATCAAGGAGGGCATCTACGAGGATCACGAGCGGCGCAATCAGCTTCTGGGCCTGGCGCGGTTCCGCACGACAAAGGATGCGACGAAGGACGGCGCTCTGCGTTCGCTCAAGGACTATATCGCGGACATGCGGCCCGGGCAGAGCGCGATCTACTATCTGACCGGCGACAATCTCGACCGGGTTAAGTCCAGTCCGAAGCTGGAAGCGGCGCGTGCGCGGGGCGTCGAGGTGCTGTTGCTGACGGATCATGTCGATGCGTTCTGGACGTCGGCGCCGCATACTTTCGAGGAAAAACCGCTTCGTTCGCTCAGCCAGGGCGATGTCGATTTCGGCGAGGTGGCGCTGCTCGACGACAAGAAGGACGAGGCAGACAAGTCGGGTTCGATCGACGATGCCGTGATCACGGCGGCGGTGAAGGCGGTGCTGGGCGACAAGGTCACGAACGTGCGCGCTTCGCAGCGGCTGACCGACAGTGCGGCGTGTCTCGTTGCGGAGGGGCGCGGACCGGATCGCGAGCTGGAACGACTGCTGGCGATGCAGGAGCGAGGGACGGGCACCAAGCCGATCCTGGAGATCAACACGCGGCACGCGCTGGTGAAGGCGATCTCGGATGCAAAGCTCGGCGGGCGGGAAACCGACGTCGCCGATCTCGCGGAATTGCTGTTCGATCAGGCGTGTATTCTGGATGGCGAGGTTCCGGCTGATCCGGCGGCGTTCGCGGCACGGCTCAACCGGCTCGTTGTGCGCGGGCTTTCGAGCTGACCGCGTGGCCAGCAGTCAAATGAGGGGCGGCCCTCGGTGCCGCCTCCTGGTGTCTCGATGAAATGACTACCCCCATGCTTCCGCACCGTAGGGCGGGTAACCCCGGCCACTGAGCCGGAGGCAACCCGCCAGTTGTGCGCGCTTGGCCGGCGGGTTGCGCGCTGAGGCGCTTACCCGCCCTACGGGGCGTACACAACGGGGCATTCAAGTCGTGTCATTCTTGGAAGGTGCGCAGGGTCAAACGATCACGAGACGTTGTTTTTCAGCAGCCGCGACGGGTTGCCGGCGAGGATGGCATCTTTCTGGGCATCGTCGAGCTTGAGGCTGCGGACGTAACGCACGGCATCCATCATGCCCATGTCGAAGGGATAGTCGGTGCCGAGCAGTACGTGGTTGGCGCCGGACTGGCTGACCAGGAACTCCAAGTGGGGCGCGGAGTGCAGAATCGTGTCGTGGTAGAGCCGCGCGATCGAGACATTCGGGGGCACGGGCAGGCGCGTCTTCGGCTCGGGGCGGACGGCCCAGCCGTGCATGAAGCGGCCGGTCTGGTAGGGCTGGAAGCCGCCGCCGTGGGACATGCAGAACTTGATCCGTGGATAGCGCTCCAGAACGCCGCCGAAGATCAGTGATGCGGCGGCGATCGTCGTTTCGAGCGGGTTGCCGATGAGATTGCGCAGGTAATAGGAGCCCAGGCGCTCGCTGGCTGCGACCTTCTGCGGGTGGACGAGGATGAAAGCGCCGAGCGCTTCAGCCTTCGCCCAGACGACATCGAGCTTGGGATCGTCGAGGTTCTTTCCTTCGACGTGGCTGCAGATCATCATGCCCTTGAGGCCATGCTTCGTCATCGCGCGCTCGAGGCAGGCTGCGGCCATTTCGGGGTTCTGAAGTGGAACGGTCGCGATGCCGAGAAACTTATCGGGCATGCGGCGGGCGAGGTCGCCCAGCATCTCGTTCTGGATCTCGCAAAGCGCGTCGGTGCGCTTGGGCTCAAGGTCGTACAGGAACGTCTGCGGCACCGGGGAGACGACCTGCATGTCGATGCCGGCTGCTTCCATATCCTGGATGCGTTTGTCGAGATCCCAGCCGCCGCGGGCGTAGGGGGTCTGGACGAGGGTGCCGACCTTCAGGGTGGCGCCGTGGGCGTCGACGTCGGTGATGGTGAAATGCAGCTCCGGCGCTTCCTTGGCGAGGCGCTTCATCATGTCCTCGCTCAGCATGTGAGCGTGCACGTCAACGATCCTGCTGGCCGCCATCGGGCCCTCCCTTGGTTCTCGAAGTGAGTTATTGAAGTGGTGACCGGCGGCGGTCCTCAGAGGAGCCGCGCCGGGAAATCTCGGAGCGGGCGCAAGCTATGCGGGCGGGCGGGCGGCTGCAAGGGGGGCCGGGAGTGGGGAGTGGGGAGTGGGGTCAGACCCTGCGGGTCTGACCCCAGGTCCCGGCTCACGGCCGCGCCAGCTACTCCCCCGGAAGCTGCCAAACAAAAACGGATTGGGCCAGCAAGAGACATTGGCAGCACCCCGACGATTCTGACGTTGTCCGGCACCCCGCAGCCACTAAAATCAATCGCTAATATATGTCCGGACAGCTGCTCTACTCATCGCGAATGTAGCAGCGCCAGCGAGCAGGCCGATGATGATCGCAATCCAGCCTGCAAGGCTATAGTTGCTACTCCGTGCCGACGCGGAGGAGTGAACTCCGCTCAACTCCTCGTTTAGACCTCTTGCTCTGAACTCGACTGCTTCGCTGGACCAATTGACGCGCGCTGTGATCGTGCGCCCAATCAATCGATGCATCGTGTCTTCTGAGACATCGCGGCGGCCTACCAACACCCGTTCGGCATTTCCGCGTTCATTTCTGAGCCGAAGCTCATAGTAGCTGCCCAGCCCTTTGCGGGATATTGTTCCTATTCCTTCGACCGTGCCCTGCACCAGCGTAAGATTCTCCGAATTGGGAACCGCCACGTGTGCAAGCAGCAGCAGCCCCGCTCCAACCGCCAGGCATTGTGCCCAGATCCACTTGATCGAAAACGAGAACAAGAACGCCTCCCTATCCGATGAGCAAATCGTACTTTCGAGCAGTCTATCTATTGGGCGTTAATACATCCGCAAGCCTGCAAAATTGCTGAATTGTGACGGCGTTGACGCGATATATGAGTAAGCGGCGGTCCGGGCCAGCAGCTGCCGTGGAGGTCTTCTGCTCGCATGTGCTCTGCATAAAGATCATAAGCACTGCGAACTGCCGGCAACCGGTAGAACGGCGGTGCCGTCGACCGCCTTACTATGGGCCAGAATCAGGCACCAAGCTCGCCCTCAGCCACTCAACGTCGCCTCGAGCCCTGATTGCTCATTTCATTGGTATAGCGCGACAATCTGGGTGAGAACGGCGCGTCAATCAGGATGAGACGAGGCGGCCGAGCGAAGTTATGATTGACGCTGGCCGCGCCATTGGCAAGCGCTTTGATTGACGTTCCGCGTCAATCAGCGTCCGGTTTGTCGGTTTTCTT
>CANJPN010000353.1 GCA_947475855.1 Bradyrhizobiaceae bacterium | reverse complement strand
TGGAGCCGCCGTGGCGGTCGTTGACGCCGCTCCTGCACCGCCGGTTCGAAACGCCGTGACCTCGACGGTTCCACCGGACGTGACGAACAGAACGAACTGGCGGATCGAATCGAGGTTCAGCGCGCGCCCATTGCCTGCTTTAATTGCGCTGGCCGGGACGACCCACGTGAAAGGTCCCGGCGGAAATGTCTTGTCGCCATTGAAACGATCTGCGAACTCCGCGCCCCACTTGTCGTCGATGCGAAGAACGACGTTGGTATCGCCGCCACGCACGGTGCCTGTGATCTCGATCACGTCGCCCGGCGCGAGCTTGGCGGGCGGCGCTGCCATGTGTGTGATAGGCAGCGGCCCGCGTCCGAGATCGAGCGCTTCAGATGCATGCGGTAGCAGAAGGCACGCTAGACCGGAGGCGAACCATTGGAGGGCATTCATGGCAACCTGAACTCCATTGCATCCGTTGTTGGGTGCAATTCCCGATACGATGACGGCTGCTTCAAGACCGGAGGTATGCTTGACCAGCGATGACATTCAACTCTTGCCGTGCCCCGAAAGCCCCCTGACGCAGGATGAGACCGCAAGGGAAAAGTAATCGCTGGTGAAGTCGCGCACATTTAGCCGGAACCGATACTGTGGTTGACCCATGTCTCAGCGCGAGACGGTGAACTCCTGGCGGGCGTTCAAAGAGTCGCCAGCGAGATCCGTCGTTGCAGGCTGAGATCTCGACTGCACATAACGCATCAGCGCTGCGGCAAGGGCGAGTTCGATATAGATCGGCCATTGGATGTGTTGGGTAAGGAACGTCGACCCGGCGGCAAATCCAGCGAGTGCTGCCAACAGGGCGATACGCACCGGTTCCAAGCCGATCAGTTCAGGGTTCGAACTCATGGATGCCCCGATCCGATGCACGCCCCTGAAGGTGCGAAAGAACATTGTAACTAAGATCACGAGTGCAAGTGGGCCGCCCTCCGCCAGCATGGCGAACCACGTGCTGTGCACGGCCTTGTTGTTGCCGATCCAGACGGGTGTGTACTCGAAGTAGTGGGCCACGAAACTGTTCATGCCCACCCCCATGAACGGATGGGCGATCGCCATCTTGGTGGCTGCTTCCCAAGCGATGATGCGCCCTTCGGCAGATTCGTCGATCCCCGATTGGGAATATTCCGCAGCGCCGCCGGATCTCCTGTCGGCAAGCGCCATGCCGAACACCAAGGCTACGGCCGCGGCTGACAGCATCACGATGATGATCGAGCGTGACTTCACGATGTTTAGAAGGGTAACGCCGAAAACGGCAAGCATGCCGATCGCGCCGCCCCGGCTTTGGGTGTACATGATCCCGAGGGTGACGCACGGAACTGTGATGAGGCAAAGAATCCGTACGATCGTCGGTAGGCCTGCCTTCAACGCACCTGCGGTGGCGAAGCCGAGGGGAAACAGTAGCACGAGCGCCAGATCGTTCGGATCGGCCAGCGCTGATTTCTGGATCAATATAGCGCCGGGCTCGATATCCGAAGCATATATTCGACCAATCGATACTCGCGTCTCTTCGACGAGACTGTAGCCGTTCAAACCATTGTAGATCGCAACGGCGGCGATCAGGAGACCAGCGCCGACGATTATCGCCGTCGCAGCGAAGAACAGTTTCTGAGTCCGTACCAGCCAAGCAAGCGCCAGCGTGGTTGCGGCGATCTTCCAATACGTTGACAACCAATATTCCAGGGCTATCCCGAGTTCGCGGGCGAAAGGCAGCCCGAGTGTCAGGACGACGAACAAGGCCGCGAAGGCGCGCATCTCGCCGCCCCACTCTCCGTCGATCTCCTCGAGCCAGCGGAACCACGAATAAAATGCAAGGCTGGCAGTTATGGCCAGCAAGACCGTAAAAATGCGCTGCGCTGGAGTTGGACCCGCGGACGGGTCGACGATCGTCATCGCAAGGCCGAACGCCACGACCGTCGCAAACAGGGCGGACGCCTGCCACTGTGAAGGCTTACCAGATGCGTTGCTTCGATCGAAAACCGTGTAGGCGAACGCCGCAATGCCAGCGCCGCCCAGGAACAGCGGCATGCTGAAATCCTCGAGGAACGGATAGGCCTCGTGCAAGCGGAAATAGGAGAAGCAGATGAAAAAAAGGAGGTAGGCTGCAGCCGGTCTCATCAGTGTGGGCAGGAACGGTACGATCCCAACTGCGATGAGCAGTTCCGGATGAGAAAACATGAAAGGCAGGCTGAGAAGCGAAACGACCATCGCTAAAATGATCTGCTGCGATGCCGTCGAGCGTCCACCGCTGGAGCCCGATGAAATCGTCCTACCGGTCGTCGTCATACGTACCATCCATCGAGTAGTACATCGCGCCCGTGCTGGCGGATATGGCAGTGATTGCTTCCGGGACGGCCGCGAGTTGACGCAATCCCAATGAGTCTGGACCGCGCCATTCTTGCCGAAACAATAGTACTGGCAGCAAAGGGCGGCCCCCCAATTTCCAGGCTGATCCATCCAACTGAACCGGCAACGCGGGAACCGGCCCTCGTTCTCGCATCGCGTTCTGCCGTAGAGAATCGACCACCGGTGACTGCAAGGCGAGTAGAACTAGTACAAATGGTTCCTCGGTGGCACTTACGTTCAAGGAAACGGTTAAGTTGAGCAGTAGTCGTCATATAATGATTTGAGCCTCGCTACCGCGTACAGCAAAGAGCAAAGCAACCTCTGGGCCAGTTTGGACGGCACCGAGCGACGACTGTTGTCGAGTGCGCTGAGTAGGACCCGCGGCGTTCCGCGGCTGGCTATGTCACGAAGCATGCTCGCACTCGCCGAGCCCGCACAAGCCTGGACCGAGCGCGATCACACTTCCCACCACCATCATGCCAAGAACGCAAACTCCCGGAAATCGCGCGATGGCGATCGCCGGGAGAAAGCATGCGTTGGTGGTTCAGCCGAAGTTTTCAGAGGATAGGGTAGGATTTCATCAGCGCGAATTGTTCGGGCCGGCCCCGCCGCAGTTGCGGCGAACGTTCGAAACGCTGTCGGCCGAGCCCGATGAACGCGCCACGACGACCATGTCGCCGGGCCTCACCGTATCTATTTCTCGAGCCGCGAGGCGAACCTCGGAGTTACCTTGGCGCCGAACGATGATGTAAGCGGGCGCGCCGTCCGACGCACCGCCTGCCTGCACTGGAGTAAGCAGCGACACAGGCGAGAGCGAGACCTTTTCCCGGCTCACGTTGGAGTTGTTGGGACGTGAATTGTCGAGCTCCAGCTGAAGCTCCTCGATCTTGCCCCAGGTCTCGGACATTTCCTCGCTGAGCTTGGCGCGATACACTTCCTCGAGTTCGATCTTCTGCCGGATGAGTTGGATTTCTTCTGCAAGTGCACGGGCGATTTGAACCTTCGTGCCGGCCCGCTTCTCGCTGAGTTCCGCCAGCGTCGTCTCGACGTCCATCAGCCGCTGCTTGGTGACGACGTTGCTCTTGAACAGCTTGCCGAGTGACTCCGCGTGCTCATTGAACCGGTTGTAGCGCGTGTCCAGGCTCGTCTGCAGCTCCTTGAGGCGTGCTATCTCGGCTGCGCTGGCATTGCTGCCGGCGTCGATGACCTTGATGGTTGCGATTCGCGAGCCGCGACGCATCCCCAACAGGCGCTCCTCGGCGGTGATGAGCTGGCGAGCGCGGAACTGGCCGCACAGTCCGATGAGGCGCTCCGGCACATCGATCGAGTTCTTGCCCTCGACCTCCGCATTCAGCCGAGCATGGCGGCTGAGCGCTCGTGCGAGCTGCAGCGTAACCAAGTCGCTCTTGTCTTCCTCCTGCTCGCGCCCTTCCTGCCGAGCGAAGCCGCCCGCAACGGACATCGCCTTGAGCACAGTCATGCCGCGGAACCAATTGAAGGAGCCGGGCTTGTCGACCTCACCCGTCACGAAGACCTGGCGGTAGCGCTCGACCTCGATTGAGACCATCCCTTCGCGTCCGGTCAACGAAAGTATGCGCTTGGAGAGGGTCGCCTCGAGCTGCTCCGCCGGCATCACGCCGAGGTCGAAGCGGCCGATGCCCGGCACGGAGATGGTATCATCCTCGTTGATGCGATAGATGCCTGAAAGCTCGGTGAAACCCTGGAAGCGGACTTGCAGAGCTTCGGCGATCGAAGCGATAGGGATCGATGCACTAAGCGCACCGGACGTTGCGGGCACATCCCGGCCCGTTTTTGTATTCGAAGGCTTGCGCGCGCCCGGAGCAGGGTCGAGTGTCGACTGCGCCAAGATGAAGGCGCCATCGCTTCTCTTGCCGCCATGAAGCGGAGCATGTTGGCGATCACTGGAATATACAGCGGCGATGCCTGTAGCAGCAGTGAACACTGTAGCAAGCGCGCAACGCAGGACGATGCGAGACACTGACAAACCTCCAGCAGTCGAGGACAGAACTTGGATGGCGGCTTCTACCAATCGACCGAGCGGAGCGATGTCGGACTTTCGGGAGAATTTAGCCGGGAAGTGCAACTAGTGAACACAATGCTAAAGAGTTGGCAAGTAACTCCGCTACCAGGGTTAATCCAAGTCCTATTAGGTCGATGATAGGGCATGAATTAATCGGCGTTTAGAATTGGATTTACCATAAGCAGTCTGCGGATCGAATCCGTATTGACTAGAAAAGTGAAGGGCCTATTCAATCCGGCAGCATCGGTTGTCAATGTCTGTGACAGCGTGGCTGGGGTGGAAATCGCTGGGATCTTCTCGCTAAGTCAGTGGGATAACTGTTGCGTAGCGTTGTGAACGGATGGCATCGGCCCCTTGTTTCGAAGTGGGCACCTGCCAGACCGGGGGTACTGAAAGAATGTGTGGCATCGCAGGAAATGAACTCTATTCAGAGAAATCGGATTTTCCTGCTGCAACGAGCGTCCATTCGCTTTTTGAGGAAAGAGTTTCTCGCCACTCGCGCGTTCCTGCAATTCTGGCCCGGGATGCAGCCTATTCGTTTGCAGAGTTGGAGCAACTCAGTCGCCGGGTTGCGCGTCGGCTCCGCAAAGCAGGCGCAAAGCAGGGAACTATCGTAGGTATATGGTCGCGCCGAGGCCCCCAGTCAGTCGTGGCTTGGTTGGCCGCGATGAGATGCGGTGCGGCGTATCTCCCGCTCGATGCGACTTACCCCGCCGATGCTCTTGAGTTCATGATCTCCGATTGCAACCCGAGCGTCTTGCTCGAGGGTCCCGGAGTGACTGCCAAGCTTACCGGCGCGCATGCAACGCAGGTGTTGAACCTCGCGGAGATGATCGGCGACGCTTCTTTTGATGGCGAGCCATGGCTGGATGCCGTGGTGGAAAGCGATGCCGCCGCCTACGTCATGTACACGTCGGGTTCGACTGGTAGACCGAAAGGCGTGATTGTTCCCCATCGCGGGATCATCGGGCTCGTCACCTCACAGAACTATATGGACTTCAGCGAGCGGCAGGTATTCCTGCATCATTCGCCGCCGAGCTTTGATGCGAGCACCTGGGAAGTCTGGGGCGCGCTGCTGAATGGAAATCCGGTCGCGATCTACGCCGACGATCGGGTATCTCTGCCTGGAATCGCACAGGAGATCGAGCGGCACGGCGTTACGACGATGTGGCTGACGGCCGGCTTGTTCCATGCGATCGCGGGCCACGACATCGCCATGCTACGCGGCTTGCGGACATTGATCGTCGGCGGCGACGTGGTTCAACCGCGCGCTGCTCGCGTGGCCATCGAGAGCCTGCCCGGCTGCCAGGTTATTAACGGCTATGGGCCGACTGAGGCGACAACCTTCAGCTGCTGCTATCGCATGTCGGCCGATCTCCCGGCTGATCTCCCGATCCCGATCGGGCGGGCGATCGCCGGCACTGCAGCCTTTGTCACCGACGGCGGTCTGGTGCCGGTCGAGATCAAGAAGGGCGAGATCGGCGAGCTCGTCATTGCTGGCAATGGCTTGGCGCTAGGTTACTTCGATCGGCCAGAGCTGACCGATGAAAAGTTCACAATGGCCTACTTGGGCGATCGGGAAACACGGGTCTATCGCACCGGCGACCTCGCCCGGGTGAACGATAAAGGAGATCTGGAGTTCGCAGGCCGCGCGGATCGCCAAGTCAAGGTGAACGGCAAGCGCATCGAACTCGACGAGATTGAAGGCGCTTTGCGACGCGACGCGCGCGTGGCGGATGCCGTTGCGATGCTCGAGACCGATGACGCCGGGCGCAAGCATGTTATCGCTTTCATCCGTCCGTCTTCTGGGGCGGCTGCCGCCGATCCGCGCGCGACCTCCCGCGATGCGATTATCGATGCATATCGCGCTCGAATGCCGGAGCACATGGTTCCAAATGAGACATTCGTCGTTGGCGAATACCCCTTGAGTGTTAACGGCAAGGTCGACCGGGCAGCGCTTCTTGCCTCCGTGCGCAGTGCGTCTGCAACGCCTCAACAACCATTCCTGGAACTCGCCACGCCACTGGAACGAACTATTGCCGGGCTTTGGCGCGGTGCGTTGCAACGTGGTGAATTCGGCTTGCACGACAACTTCTTCGACTGCGGAGGCACATCTCTTGCTCTTGTCGAGGTGCACGCTTGGCTTCAGTC
>CANJPN010000352.1 GCA_947475855.1 Bradyrhizobiaceae bacterium | reverse complement strand
TCTATTGGACATCGTTCAGATTTGGAGCCAACGGTTGGAGGCCATACACCGCCCCCGCTGGTGTTTGGCAGACCAGTGGCCGCGAGCGGCGCTACCGCCCTCACTTTGGCTCGCTTGCTGCTACTGGTTGGTTGGGGCGGCTGCCCGCAGGGTTTGGGGCTGTTGTGGGCACTGGCTGCTCGCCCATGGTGCCTGGTGCAAAGCTCATTTCAGGATCGGAGAGTCGGACGCGGTTCCGCAATGCCTTGTTCGCTCTTTTCTGAGCTAGCGTGGAGCACGGCTGATCGTGGCTGCGTGAGTTTCAACTACGGGCCACAACGGGGGGCTTTGGTCATCGCCCTGCAACCTATGTGCAACCTCGCATCGCAATTGGGGCTTGAAAACACCCTTTGTCACGACGGAAATCAGCCAAAATCAGTGGTATAATATTGGCGACCTACGGATTATGATTCCGCCGCTCTAACCAGCTGAGCTACCCCGCCATGGGTGCCCGGATATACCGACCGGCTGGGTGGGGTGTCAAGAACGCGTTCAGAACGCATTAGGGGTGGCCTCGGGCAAGCGTCTGCCCGGTCAGATGATTTCGTCCTCGTCCATGAGGGGCTCGGCCGTCTCGCGGTGGGCGGAAGCCCGACCGCCCATCTCCTCGCTCCAGGCGATGTGGAAAAGCGCGTCGCCCATGTTCACGATCGGCAGAGTGGTGGCGCCGACGATCACGCCGCGCCGTGGACTCTTCACGGCTGTGTTCGCCTCCTCGTATGGGTTGGAGATGACCCCGATCGTCTCGCCTTCGCTCACGGCATCGCCGATGCGCTTATGGGTTCTGAGGACGCCACCTTCGGGCGAGCGGACCCACCTGGCGGCATTGGCGATCAATGGCGGTCGCGTCGCGGTCGGGGCCGGGTGTTCGGAAGGGGGGCGGCCGGCCTCGTCGCCCTCATCAGGGCTTTCCAGCATCCCCATCCGCAGCATGACGCGCGCTATCCCGTCCACGGCCGCCTGGATCGCGAACTCGTCGAAGCGCAGGCCCTCGCCGCCTTCATAGACCAGGACGTCGACGCCACTTTCGCGCGCGGCCTGGCGCAGAGATCCCGCCCGCTCGGCGCTTTCGAGGATGACCTGGGCTCCGAACGCCATCGCGAGGTCGCGGCTGCGCGGGCTTCGTTTCGTGTCGCAGCGGATCTGGGGAAGGTTCACGCGGTGGATGGCGGCGGTGTGCAGATCGATGCCGACCTGGCACCTCTTGACGACCTCGGTCAGCAGCAGGTGGGCCAGCCTTGCGGCGAGGGAACCGTTGGGAGAACCGGGAAACGCACGGTTCAAATCGCGGCGGTCGGGCAGGTAACGCGAGCGTCCGATGAAGCCGTAGGCATTGACCACGGGCACGCACAGCAGGGTTCCCTTGATGTTGCCCGGAGCGAGCGTGCGCAGGACGCGGCGGATCGTCTCGACCCCGTTCAACTCGTCGCCGTGCACTGCGGCCGAGACGAACATCGTCGGTCCCGGGGCTTCGCCATGAAGCACATGCACGGGCAGGGTCACGGGGGTGTGGTTCGACAGCTTCGACACCGGCAACACGACGATTTTGCGCTCGCCGGGAGCAACGCTTTGTCCGCCGATGGTGAAGGGAGTGCGCATGCCTGTGGTCCCTGGTCGATCGCTTCCTTGCTGCCATCGAATAGCGGGGGGCTGCAAGGGGTTGGGGGACGGAGGGCGCCGAAAATGCAAACGGCGTGAACGCGAGGAGGTCGTCACGCCGGCCAAGGAACTGCCCTGGCATCGCCGGCATCCACCGCGGCGGCTGGCCTTGCTGGCGGTGTCGAAGCGTGACGGGCGTCTTTAGCAGCCCGCCGCTGCGGCGCAGGGCACCGGATCGCGACGGGGGGGCGGGGCAGAGGAGCGCCGTAGTTTTAGGTATTATGAGCGGCTCTCCGCAGCCCCGCTTTCGGGCTTCACTGGCGTAGCGTTCGACCGACTACGCGCGAAAGCGCAAGGGTTTAATGGGAGCGCCGGCTGCTGTTGATCCACATTGAACCGCCTTGACGGCACCGCACGTTACCGGACGGCCGACGGATCGACCTTCACGGAGCCCGCTGCGAGCAGGACATCCGCGTTACCCGAGCCAGCACCTCATCCCAAGACGCCTCCGGAGACGACCCGTCGTGGTGCCGACGAGGGGAGGTTACGCGAGGGCGCGGGTGCCGGGGATGAGTGGCGCGCGCTCGAATTGGGGGCTGCTCCAAGGTCTCGCCATCACGGCTGCGACAGCAGCTCCCCCGGAAGCTGCCGAAGGGAACGTTACGGGATTGGGCCATGGGCTGCCATCGGTGAGGCGATCAATCCGACTACGTGGTTTTTTCATGCAACACAGACGGCTCAGGCCGACGCTTCGG
This sequence comes from Bradyrhizobiaceae bacterium, assembly GCA_947475855.1. Classification (GTDB taxonomy): domain Bacteria; phylum Pseudomonadota; class Alphaproteobacteria; order Rhizobiales; family Hyphomicrobiaceae; genus CAMDPA01. Next base: position 4,186 of record CANJPN010000352.1, on the reverse strand, counting down.
TTCACGCCTAGCCAGACAAGCTAGCGTTGTCGTTGCCGCCGTATTGATGAGGCCATGGTCCTAGTCACGTCGAGCGCGATCAACTCGTTCCAGATCGTCGCGGCCTTCTAACCCAATATCGAAATGGCGCCTCAGCTCGAAGGTTGCTCCTGGCGCCAAGCTCCGCAAGCCAGTCGGCGAACGTCTGCGCCCATTCGAGATGAAGGAAGTCGGTCGACGTATTCGACACGCAATCATAGGTGGACACCACGCACGGAAAGCTGGCTCAGCGCGCGCGTAGAGTAGCGAGATGAGTGGAATCGGCGGGCACCGCCTCAACCTGAGCCATCACGATCCGAGCACACAGCGACTCCCTTTTGCGACCCAAGCATGCCGACCGGTCTATGAGAAATCTCGCCGATCTCGCATATCCGTCACGACCAACTCACGACCGCCTTGCTGTGAATGTCCCATGGCACCCATTAGTATTTCGATATGTACCTGAGCCTGAACTTCCGTTTACTCTTCCCATATAACTAATAGGCACTCCAACCGTGACGGCTATCCCGCTCCATCGAACGGCACCAGACGGAGAAACCGTCCCTGAATGTCTACCAGTTATGGCTCCACCCTTGAATCTCAGGACAAAGGTAGAGCCGGGATATTTGCAACCGCCTAATCTTGTGGTGGTGATAGTCCAAGATCCATCAAAACGGCTCGCACTCGCTGGCGTTTCGGCCACAGGGGCGGTCTTGTTGGGCGATCCGAGTTTCGGCGTTTCTGTCCTATTCGCGAGATCGGCTTGTCGCAGAGCTTTTTCTGCTGCCTTCGATTGCTCCCCGGCCGCACCACGAACGTCCTCCACAGCCTGACGCCGGCTGACTTCTGCCGTCAATGCTGCAACACGTTGGCGCTCGGCTTCTTCTGCTTTGCGCGCAGCGTCGGCTTCCGTCCGCATCTTGGATGCCTCAGCCTCAGCCCGCCTGCGCTCTTCGTCCGCCTTTGCCTCTGCGATTCGGATGCGGTTCAACTCGTCGGCGCGCGCCTTTGCCTCCGCTGCCTCGCGCTGCTGGTCTTCCTTGGCCTTGAGCGCAGCGACACGCTGTTGTTCGACTTCGTCTGCCTTTCGCTTCGCTTCGGCAGCATCAGCCGCAGCTTGTCTGACCTTAGCATCATCCGCAGCCTTCTTCGCAGCCGCAGCATCGGCTGTCCGCCTTGCAGTCTCGGCAGCGGCCATCAGGTCGGCTTGACGCTTCGACTCCTGCTCGTTGCGAACTGGCCCCAGAGCGGCCTTCTCAAGCTGCTCCTTCGCCGGCGTCAGAACTGGAGGTTGCGGCGGCGAGGCCCCCGGCGCCCACACGGGCACACCGAGCTGATAAGCGCCGACCCAACCCACCGCGACGACACTTAAAGCCGTTGCCGTCACCCAACGCCACGGCACCTTCGGGACCACCTGACTCTTCGCCGGCTTCCGAGCGAACCTGATCGCCTCGACCAACCCCGCCACATCGCGGCCGAACTGCTCGTGGGTGACGACATGCTTCTGGTGCAGCACCAGCTCGCGAATGTCGTCAGGAAACGCATCGGCGCGAGGCAACGGCGTGCGCTCGATCAACACCGGGATCACCGTGATGCCGCGCTTCATCGCGCCGGCGATCTCTTCACGCACGTAATCGCGCTCGCCCGACAGTTTCCGTTCATCGAGCAGCTCGGTCCACTTCGGTCCGATGACAGACAAGAACACGTCTGTCTCTGCGAGGGCCTTTTCCAGCTCTTTGTCGAACCTCTGGCCCGCCATGAGGTTATCGACGTCCATGAAGACATTCGCATTGCCGAACACACCTGCCAGCCGGTCCCGCACGCGGGCAGCAACAGCGCGCTCGTCATCGCGTCGGTAGTTTACAAAGATCTTCCCCGGCATGCGGTGCCCTGGCCCGTCTGCGATCGTGGTCGGACAGTAGCTCAGGTGCTGGGTGGGCGTCGATGGTGGTGGGGAAGATGGAGTACTTACGTAGGGACGGCTCGACAGTTCTTCTATTTCATGAGTGACGAATGCGCCCGGCTACTTGGTGCTGAAGCCGGATGGAGGGGCTTTGACCATCCGACTGGCATCGTTCACCTTCAGGACTAGCCACGACTCCGGACATCCCTGGGCGCTCGGCGACCTTCTGCCGTGGGTCAAAAGCGTGATTGTCCGGCCGGTCAAGCGGATCGGAACCTCCACAACAAGCGGACGCCGCGGGGCTGATCGAACCGCCTGTTCGGGCCGGTCAAGTTCGGAAGCGGTTTACAACCCTATCCGGAGGCAGACTGTATCCAGGTCGCCAATTCAGGTCAGCACTTCCGGTCGTGACTTCCGGTCGTGAATTGACAGCGCGAGATGTTCGATCTCTAATCAACGAAAGGCTGCCGCGAAGCGGTTTCGCGCACAAGCATCGGAGGAAGCCATGGTCGATCAGGCCCGCGCGACGATGACACGGGAAGTCGTAAAGCTCGGCAAGGCGCTGGGCGCTGAAATCCGGGGCGTCGATCTCACCCGGCCCATGGATGATGCGACGTTCGCCTTCGTGCACAAGGCGTGGCTCGACAATCTCGTGATCGTGCTGCGCGGCATGTCGCTGGACACGGACCAACAGGTGGCATTCGGCACACGGTTCGGCGAGCCCGCCCCGACGCAGACCGCCAACATCGTGCGGCGCACCGAGCACCCGGCGATCATGTACATCTCGAACCGCAAGGAGAACGGGAAGTTCATCGACCAGCTTCCCGAAGGCGAGATGCAGTTCCATATCGACCAGTGCTACACGGTGCGGCCGCCCAAGGCGACGATCCTGCATTCGATGAACATTCCGTCGGCAGGCGGCGATACGTTGTTTTCCAACCACTATATGGCCTACGAGTGCCTGGCCCCGAGCGTGAAGGCGCGGATCGCGGGCGCCAAGGTGCTCAACGTCTACGATTATTCCAACGCCGGCACGATGAAGAACGACAGGATCCGCGATGACGCCCCGCAGGCCTGGCATCCGGTGGTGCGGACTCATCCGGAAAGCGGGCGGAAATGCCTGTTCGTCAACCGTCTGATGTCGATGAAGCTGGACGGGATGGAGAAGGCGGAGAGCGACGACCTCTTGGAGACCATGTTCGAGGCGATCGAGCGGCCCGAGCACATCTGGGCGCATGAGTGGCGGGTCGGCGACCTCTTGATGTGGGACAACCGCTGCACCAGCCACGCCCGCCAGGACTTCCCGGCGCAGGAGCTGCGCCTGATGCGGCGGCTGACCATCAAGGGCGACAAGCCGGTTTAGTTTATGGGCCGGATTGGTACGCGGAATGGGACGGGCGGGTAGCCTTGCTCGCCGCCAATGGTTTGCAAGAAATGCCCTTCCGCTTGCGTCCCAGGACAAGCGGGCCGACCAGAGGTCGGGGCGCGCAGAGCCGGGGGCATTACACGCTAATTTCTGGGAAAGGCCCCGGCTCTCGGCTGACGCCTCGGCCGGGGAAGCAACTGTTAGTTTTGGTCCGGACGTGCGTGTATATCAGCGGCCCCATAGCCCTCGTGCGGGTTCTGGATTATCAGGAGGGGCGGCGTTTGCCGTCCCAAACGTTTTTTAGCGGGTCAGGCCTCGCATTCGGAGGCCCGGCTCGCTGCCCTATCAGCATCGAGGAGAGCACTCATGAGCGACGGCAACGGCACGCCCATCAGCGGTAACAACGACGCGCGGTACTACCGCGAGGGACAGTGGTGGGTCTGTCCGTACAACGACGCTCCTGAAGTGAAGGCCAACCGCCAGCTCCCCGACAAGGTCGAGATCCACGACGCCACGCTGCGCGATGGCGAGCAGACGCCCGGCGTCGTGATGGACGTGAAGGACAAGATCGCGATCGCCGAGGCGCTGTCCGACGTCGGCATCGAGCGCATCGAAGCGGGCATGCCCGCCGTCTCCGAGATGGACTTCGAAGCGATCAAGCAGATCGCCAAGCTCGGCCTCAAGTCGAAGATCTATTCGTTCGCCCGCGCCTTGAAGGTGGACATCGACAAGGCCGTGGATTGCGGCTGCCACGGTGTGATCATCGAGATCCCGATCGGCTATCCGAAGCTGAAATACCAGTTCAAGTGGACCGCCGAGGACGTGCTGCGCAAGAGCATCGACGTCGTCAACTACGCCAAGTCCAAGGGGCTTCACACCGTCTACTTCCCCTACGACAC
>CANJPN010000351.1 GCA_947475855.1 Bradyrhizobiaceae bacterium | reverse complement strand
CTTCGCGATGGCTGGTATTGCTCAGGCGACATCGGCACCCGCGACGCGGACGGCTATTTCTATGTCCACGACCGCAAGAAGAACATGATCATTTCGGGCGGCGAAAACATCTACCCCGCCGAGGTCGAGCGCGTACTGCTATCCCATCCCGCGGTCGCCGAAGCCGCCGTCATCGCGCGCGCCGACCCACGCTGGCAGGAAGTCCCCGTCGCCTGCATCGTCCTGCGCGACGGCCATCGGATCGCAGCATCCGACATCGAAGCTTTCTGCCTCGCCGAACTCGCCCGCTACAAGGTCCCTCGCGAGTACCGCTTCATGCCCTCCCTCCCCCGCAATGCCATGGGCAAAGTGCAGCACTTTGTGTTGCGGGAGCAGGTGGCGCGCAGCTAGACGATCAGCATACGCCTTGAAACATTCGCTAATTCTTCAACTCGCGCCTACGGCAAAGCACGTCGGCCTGGCGTTGGCAGGCTTTTGAAATCGACTAACAACACGGTCATCAAGGGTATCAGCCCGCCAACCGTTACAAACGTACTGCGGCACGAGCTTGCTGCGTTGGTGGTTGCAACGGATCCAAAGCACGCATGCCGTCCAAAAAATAAATCGACTTGGTAGCAGACTCGTTTTGCTTCGTGCGTTCGGCCGCCGTGCGCAACACCAGCATGGTCGTCGTCACAGGAGAGATTAAAAGTTTTTGATTAGTTCCTGAAGCCTAAGTGAATAAGCATCATGTCACACAAGTTGGTCAGCACGCTGTCAGCTTGCCTCACTATGTAGCTTCCTGGACACCGCAGTGATGGCGATCCGGACGAGCGGGCATGGGCGATTCTAGCAGAGGTTTCCAATGGGTAAGCTCGGGGAAGCGACAAGCGATGAAAGGCACGGCCCGACACAACCGTTTTCTTCCTATCAGCGGGTGCCCAGAAGGCTTCTCGTCGCCGGCGTGACCGTTTTGGCCTCGGCACTGTTGACGGTTGGTGCTTGGACCTCCGGTTTGGAAATCTTCCCCGATGCGCATGGCCGAGGGGAACCAACCCCGAAATCCGTTTCGCGCGCGACCGACGGCTCGTTCATGCCTACGGCGGCGCAGTGGGCCGCCTTGTCGGTTGAGAAGGTAGAACAGCACACCTTCCGCACGATCATTTCCACCGACGGCCGGATTGCAATCGATGAAGACAACACGACGCCAGTATTCTCGCCCTACGCTGGCCGTGTCATCGCTTTACATGCCAAGGCTGGCGACAAGATCCAAGTTGGTCAGCCGCTCTTTACTATTACCGCTTCGGACATGGTTCAGGCACAGAACGAAGTCGTCGGTGCTGTCGCGAACCTCAACAAGGCTAACTCAGCGTTTCGACTAGCCGAGATCAATTTCGCCCGCTCGCGAAATCTTTATGAAGCGAAGGCCGGCTCGCAGCGCGAATTCCAAGCCGCAGAAGATACCCGCAATGCTACCATTGCCGACAAGAGCGCGGCGGAGGCAGCCCTCGAGGCGGCAAAAAATCGTCTGCGACTTCTGGGCAAGACGGACCAGGAAATCGCAATCTTCCAAAAGGAAGGCCGGATCACGCCCGAGACGGTGATCAAATCGCCATTGTCTGGAACGGTCGTTCAACGAAGGGTTGGTCCCGGCCAATACGTCGCTGGCGCACAGAGCGAACCGGTCTTCGTCATCGGCGATCTCTCCACCGTTTGGGTAGTAGCAAACGTCAAGGAAACCGATTCACCCTCGATCTCCCTGGGCATGCCTGTCGAGTTCCGCGTGCTCGCGCTTCCAGACCGTACTTTCAAAGCCAAGCTCAACTATGTTTCTGCTGTCGTCGATTCATCGACACGGCGCCTCATGGTTCGCGCCGAACTTGCCAATGCAGATGGCATCTTCAAGCCAGAGATGTTTGCTATGGTCGATATCGTGACTACCGGCGAGCAAGCGTCGCCGTCGATCCCGCGCGGTGCGCTCATCTATGACGGCGAAAATGCTCACGTATGGGCCGTCCGCGCTGATCAATCGGTCATCAAGCAGGCCGTTGTGGTTGGCAACGCATCCAATGATCGGGTGCAAGTGCTGAAAGGCATCGCCAACGGCGACAAGTTGATCGCCAAAGGTAGCCTTTTCATCGATCGATTGGCTTTGAACGGCCAATAGCCGCCGGGATCGGGCCTTTGCCGAGGCGTAATAATGAACGCGCTGATTCGTATTTCGCTGCACCAGCGAATGCTCGTGCTTATCATGTTTCTCGCCTCGCTGGTCGGCGGGGCATTCCTGTTCAATCGCCTGAATATCGAGGCTTACCCGGATCCCACGCCACCGATGGTGGTGGTCGTGACCCAAGTGCAAGGGCTCTCTGCCGAAGAGGTCGAGCGCTACATAACGATCCCCGTCGAAGTGCAGATGGCAGGGCTGCCGAACCTGAGAGCCGTCCGCTCGACCTCGCTGTTCGGCCTGTCCCAGGTTAGTTTGCAGTTCACCTTTGAATATAACTACGAGCAGGCGTTGCAGCAGGTGCTCAATCGGCTGGCACAGTTGCCGCCACTGATAAGCGGTGCCTTGCCACAGATTTCACCGACGAGCCCCATCGGCGAAATCATCCGTTACCGGCTGATTGGCCCACCCGGCTACAGCCTGACCGACCTCAAGACGCTGCAAGATTGGGTCCTGCAGCGCCGCTTCCGCTCTGTACCCGGAGTGATCGACGTTACCGGTTGGGGCGGCAAGACCAAGACCTATGAGATCAGCGTCGATTTCGACAAACTGGTTGCCTACAAGCTCACGCTTGCGCAGGTTCTGCAGGCACTCAATGCCGCCAATCTCAATGTCGGCGGCAATACGATCAACATCGGCGCGCAGGCCGCAGTGGTCCGCGGTGTCGGTCAGATCCGCTCGATCGACGAGATCGGTAATACGATGCTGACCCAGAGCGGCGGCTCGCCGGTCCTGGTCAAAGATATCGCAACAGTTCAAGCCGGCTTTGTTCCAAGACTTGGCATCGCCGGTCATGAGGATGCTGACGACATCGTCGAGGGCATCGTGCTGATGCGCCGGGGCGAAAAGAGTATGCCGACGATCTTGGCTGTGCGTGAGGAGATCGAGAAGATCAACTCGACCAACGCGCTGCCGCCCGGTGTCCGGATCGACTACATCTATGACCGCAAGGATCTGATCGATATCACGACCCACACCGTGCTGAAGAACATGGTCGAGGGCATCCTGTTGATCTTCGTGCTCCAGTTCCTATTCTTGGGCAATCTTCGCTCGGCCTTGATCGTCTCCGCAACTATCCCGTTCGCATTGTTCTTTGCGGTCGCGCTTTTGCTGATCCGAGGTGAGTCGGCCAACCTGTTGTCGGTCGGCGCCATCGACTTCGGCCTCGTGGTCGACGCGACGGTCATCATGGTCGAGCGTATCTTCCTGGGTCTCGCCGAGCGAGGGCACGGAGGCGCCGACCTGGGTCATCGCACATCCGACAAGTTGACAGTGATCGCAGATTCAGCCGGTTCGGTCGGACGTTCGATCCTGTTCGCTTCCGCAATCATCATTGCGGGCTTCGTGCCTCTGTTCACCCTGTCCGGCGTCGAGGGGCACATCTTCGGCCCCATGGCTAAGACCTATGCCTACGCGATCGCCGGTGGTCTGTTGGCAACATTCCTGGTTTCCCCAGCACTATGCGCGATCATGCTGCCCGACACGCTGGAGGAGAAGGACACGTTTGTCGTCCGCTTTTTGCGCGCCGCTTACGTGCCCGCCCTGTTGAGTTCGATCAAGCTTCGGTCAATCACGCTTGGCCTCGCATGTGTCTGCTTCGCGCTGACGGCGGTCATGGGATCTCGGCTCGGTATGGAATTCTTACCCAAGCTCGAGGAAGGCAACATGTGGATCCGGGCAACTTTCCCGCCCACCATATCGCTTGATGAGGCAAACCCCTACGTCAACCGAATGCGCACAATCATCGCGGCGTTTCCAGACGTGAAGACCGTGGTCTCACAGCACGGCCGGCCCGACGACGGGACCGACGCATCAGGTTTCTTCAACGCTGAGTTCTTCACGCCGCTGAAATCCGTCGAGCGAAAAGAAGAACTCACCAAGGGGATTCTGGAAAAGCTTACCAAGGAGTTCCCCGGCGTCGAGTTCAACTTTTCGCAGTACCTACAGGATAACGTCGCGGAAGCTGTCTCGGGCATCAAAGGCGAGAACTCGATCAAGCTCTACGCCAACGACCTCAAACAACTCACCGATACCGCCGAAAAGATCAAGGCGGTGCTACTGACAGTTCCAGGCATCACCGATCTTGCAGTATTCGCAGCACTCGGCCAGCCGACTGTGCAAATCGACATCGACCGCGCCAAAGCCGCGCGCTACGGCCTGACACCCGCAGACGTCAACTCGACGATCAAAACTGCCGTTGGCGGCGAGCAGGCAGGCGACCTCTACGAACCCGGCAGCGACCGCCGCTTCCCGATCATCGTTCGGCTTGGTGCCAAGTGGCGCAAGGGTATCGAAGACATCCGCGATCTGACCATCGCAGCGCAAGGCCCCAACGGAATTTCACAAATCCCCTTGCGCGACGTGGCAAGCGTCCGCCTGTTGTCCGGCGCCTCCTACATCTACCGCGAGGGCCAGCAACGCTATCTCCCGATCAAGTTCTCAGTGCGCGATCGCGACCTCGGCAGCACAATCGAGGAGGCGCAGCGAAAGATCGCTGAGTTAGTACCGCTTCCGGTGGGCAGCCGCATGGAGTGGGTTGGCGAATTCGGCAACCTGAAGGATGCCATCGCGCGCCTAACCGTCGTCGTGCCGATGACGATTTTGCTTATTGCGGTGTTGCTCTACTTCAATTTCGGTTCGCTCGTTGACACGATGCTGGCGCTCAGCGTGATTCCGATGGCTGTTGTCGGCGGCGTTGCGGCACTTTGGTTGTCCGGCATCGCTTTCAGCATCTCGGCGGCGATTGGCTTCATTGCGCTATTCGGAATTGCGACAATGGACGGCATCATCGTGCTCAATCAGTTCAACTGGCTGGTCGAAGACGGCGTCGATCGAGTCGAGGCCATGCTTGAGACTTGCCGCTCCCAAATGCGCCCCGTCGTGATGACATGCATCGTGGCGGCTGTTGGGCTCATTCCGGCGGCTCTTTCCAGTGGCATCGGCAGCCAAGTGCAGAAGCCACTGGCAATGGTTGTCGTGGGAGGCATGCTATTCGCGCCGCTGCTGATACTGCTGATCCTGCCCGCTTTGGTGCTGACCTTCTCGCAACGCAAACCGCGGCATCTGAAACAGGCAGTGACGGGGACTTCGATTGTGCAGGACACACCCAATTGAACGGAAATCCGACAGCGCGCGCCCCGTGTAAGACGCCCCGCACCTCCCCCGTTCACCCCACCTCCACCACACGGCCTTCCTTCACCACCTCAACGCCATCCACCACGATCGTCGTCCCCATCACCGGGATGTCGAAATGCCCCGCGGTATAGCGCCCCGCGAACTCGTTCGCCCCGGTCGAGAACAGGAAGTTGCCGGCCACCGCGCGCAACTCCGTACCGTTGGTGTCGCGCTGGCCGTACATGGCAAGCGCTTCGTAGCGAGCCTTCTCGTTGAGCCCGTAGCCGACATGACTGACCGCATAAGCCTCCTTGTCGCCCCACGCAGAAAGATAGCGCCGCATCAACTCCGCATCGACGCCCGTGCCATCGATCTTCGCCACGTAGTCCGCTTCGATCATCAACCGAACCTGCGATTCCAGATATCGCTTGAACGTGAGGTTCATGTCGCCGCGGTCGAGCACCAGCGTCCCGTTCACAGCCCCTCCCCTCGGAAAACTTACGACGACGCCACCCGGCCAATGCGCGAGCGTCCCCGCGCGATCCGTCCAGCCCCACACGCCGACCGTCGAAGCCCCGCTGAGATCGACCGATAGATCCGTCCCGGCGCCTGAGATGACCGTCATCAGCTTCGCCCCGCGCAGACGTTTCACCGCCGCCCGCACACGTACTTCCAAAGCACCGTCCGGCCGCATCCGCTCCAGCGCTTCCGGGTGCTCGTTCGAGATAACGAGAATGCGCGCGCCCGCCTTCAATATCTCCGGCGTCTCGGGCGCATGCATCAGCCCTTCGAGCGTTACGTCGACCACGAAACCCGCCTGCCCCAGCGCGGACACGACCGGCCCGAGCTTGCCGATCGCCTCGCTCGCCCCGGTCGAACGAACCGGCACCGCATGAGGATTGCGCGGCGTCGGCATCACGATGTGGAACGGCCGCGCCCCCAGACGCAGTAGCGCCAGCTCCGCCAGGTGTACGTTCAGTGCCCGAGACTGGGTCTCGGACAAAATCGCTGCCGTATCACCACGCTTTACGGCGCACCGCTCGAATACCTCGCAGAACGCGTCGATCCACTTGCCCTCGATCCGGTCGGCAATCATCGGCAGCATCCCCCTGAAGTCAGAGCAAGCATTTTGTGCAAGCATTTGGTTGGCAATTACATCCCGCGAAGCTAGCCTTTGCGTGGAGAGCGGCCAAGCCGGCAACTCCGATTGGTTGAGGAGGATGCGCTATTGGGACAGCTCGTAGACGGCAAATGGACCGAAGCG
>CANJPN010000350.1 GCA_947475855.1 Bradyrhizobiaceae bacterium | reverse complement strand
GCTGGTGCCGTCCCACGGACGTCCATCGGAGCCGGCCTGCTGGCCGAAGCCACCGGACGGGCCTGAATTGTCTTCCGGCGGGCGATAGGAGTCGTCGCGGCGGGCGGGGCGCGCGGGGGCACGGCTGACCGGTGGCTCGTTCTGTTCCCAAAATGGCCTGTCCTGGGCACTTGCCACCGGGGCATTGGCGCAGGCGAGCGCCAGGACGCAGACGGCACCGAGCAGCCTAGCTGCGGCGATGCGATGAAAGTGCGATAAGTGGCGGAATTGGATCAGCATGTGCGAACCGATTGGTCTCAGCAGAGCTACAGCTTCGCCGCGAGCCGCTGCAACCTTTGCTCAACCATGTTCGCAAAGTATTACCAAAGTATGGCCACGCTGTTCCCGACTTGGGCCGCGATGCACGAACAGATCAAACGGCGGAAGGAACGAGGCTCGGGCGGCCCCAGGCGATAAACGAGGGATTGAGAAAAGGCCCGGGAAGCCCAACCCTCTCTTTATCAAGGTATTTCATCACCTTACCGTCTGTCGCCGTGACGGTCCCGCCGGCTGCGGCCAGGATGGCGTGGCCGGCTGCTATGTCCCAGGCGCTGGTGGGGCCGAATCGCGGGTAAATGTCCGCCTCGCCGGCCGCCATCAGCCCGAACTTGAGCGATGAACCGATCCGAACGTCCTTGGAAATCGCGAATCGGGCGAGGAATCGTTCCGTCTCGGGTGAGCGATGAGAGCGGCTCGACAGCACGCGGAGGGAGCGCGGATCTGGATTGGCCGTCGCAATTCGCGACAGGACAGGCCGGAAACCAGCCGTCAGTTGATCCGGGCGCACCTCGCCTCCTGCCGCTTCTTGTGGACCGAGGGTCACGAACACCCGGCTGGACGCGGGAGCCAGCAACATTCCGAAGATGGGATCGCCGTCCTCGACCAGCGCTATGTTGACCGTGAAGTCGTCACCCCCGCGCAAGTATTCCTTCGTTCCATCAAGGGCGTCGACGAGGAACGCGGTCCTGTCGAAATGGGGGATACGGCCCGCAGCAACGGCTTCCTCGGCGATAACGGGAATGGAAGGCTCGACACGTGCGAGGGCCGTGAGCACGATCGCTTCGGCCTCGCGGTCGGCGCGGCTGACGGGCGAGCCGTCGCCCTTCTCCTCGGATTCGACGCCTTCAGCCCGGCAGCGCAACACGCACGCCCCCGCCTCGAGCAGGGCCGGCATGAGGGCGTGAACCAGGCGGGCGTGATCTAGCGTCGACATGGTCCCTGTTTGTCCGGTTCGAATGTTTGGCGGATCGCATCCTGGCACGCGGGCTCCCCGTCAGCCAACATGCGAACCGACGGCGCGATCATTGTGCAACGTCCGTCAACGGAATAGTCAGTACGGCTCTTCGCGCGGCTTTGCAGAGCGGTGCGACGCATGTATCACCTGTGTGATTGATTCAGCGCGGCCTCGCGTTAAGCGTTTGTGCGGCAGTTCGAGGCATTGGTTCCACGAGTTCGGGTTCCACGAGTTCGGGTTCGACGATTTGGGGTCCAAGAGTTGGTACCGAATTCCGGTTCGACGTTTTTCGGCCGGCCACCGCTCCTCCTCACACGTCATACCCACCCGTCCTCACCCGTCAGAATCGTCACAGCACACACGTCCCAAGCCCCGGGGTTGCAATGTCACATCCAGCGCCTTCCGATCTTGAGCTCGCCGCTCTCATCTCCAGCAAGATCTGTCACGACGTGATCGGCCCGGTCGGTGCGATCTACAACGGCTTGGAAATTCTCGACGAGGACAACAACCTCGAGGCGAAAACCTATGCGATGGACGTGATCCGCAACGTGACGGAGCAGGCTTCGGCCAAGCTCCAGTTCGCGCGATTCGCATTCGGCGCGGCCGGTTCCGCGGGCTCCACTATCGACCTGACCACGGCCGAGCAGATCAGCCGCGGCTTCATCGGCAACGGCAAGCACAAGCTCACCTGGAAGGGTGCGCCGGGCCACATGACCAAGGATCTCGTCAAGCTCCTGCTGAACATGGTGGCGAGCGCCGTGACGGCGCTGCCGCGCGGAGGCGAAATCGAAGTTGCCATGACCGGACCGATGGAAGCGCCGGTATTCAAGATCACCTGTCGCGGGGAGCGCGCGCGGCCGCCGCAGCACCTGGGCGAATTCCTGGCCGGAGGCGCTGCGTCGCCACCGCTCGATGCGATGACAATCCAGGCCTATTACACGTTCCGGTTGGCTGGCACCGCACGGATGCGGCTCGCGATCGAGCAGGCGCCGGACGGCGTGGTGCTGGCGGCCTATCCGCTGAGCTGAGGCCTGCGGCGAGAGGCGAAAACACGGGGGCAGCCGCTGAAAGGTGGCTGTCCCCTTTTTTCGTTGAGTTTGGACGGGAGACCTCTGGTCAGCCGGGAATGTCGGGTTCGACGAGGCGGGCGAGATGCTTCAGCGACTGCTGCCAGCCGAGGTAGCATTGCTCCACGGGAATGACGGCCGGGAGGTTCGACTGCTCTACGTGCATCTCCGTGCCACAAGACACCTTGCGCAACTCGATCTTCACATGGATCACACCGGGCAAATTCGGGTCATCGAACTGGTCGGTGTAGCGGATGAGCTTGCCTGGCACGAGTTCGAGGAATTCGCCGCCGAAAGAGTGGCCGTGGCCAGTCGAGAAGTTCGTGAACGACATCTTGAACGTGCCGCCGACCTTCGCTTCGAGGTGGTGCACCCTGCAGGTGAAGCCGTTCGGCGGCAGCCAGCGGGCCAGTGCGTCGGCTTCGATGAAAGCGCGATAGACTTTCTCGGGAGTGGTGGCCAGCACGCGATGAAGCCGGACGGTGTTGCCGGGCGGGGCAGCCCCAGGCGCAGGCTGGGACTCGATCTTCGTGGGCATCGTCGGCTCCGTGGTCGTGGGTGAGAGTTCGCTCTTTACTGACGAAAGTATGACGCACGGAATGGTGGCCGTGCGACAGCCGACGTGAAAAAATCTCAGGCTGCAAGTGTTCGGCTGCTTCGCCTTTGCAACTTCGACGGACCGCCGTCGTCCCGCAGATGTCGCGAGCTCGTCGCGACGGAGATCTCGAATGACAGACAGCGCGGCAGAAGACGGCACAACGCTCTACGCGGCGGTCGGCGGCGAGGACGGCGTGCGGCGGCTGGTGGAGCGGTTCTACGCGCTGATGGACACGCTGCCCGAGGCGAAGGCCGCTCGCGCGATCCATCCGCCGAGCCTGGAAGGCAGTGCGCAGAAGCTGTTCGAATATTTGTCCGGCTGGCTCGGCGGGCCGCCGCTATATGTGACGAAATACGGCCATCCCCGGCTCCGGGCGCGGCATCTGCATGCGCCGATCGGTCAGCCCGAGATTGCGGCGTGGCTGTTGTGCTTCGAGACGGCGCTGGCCGAAGTCGTGCCCGACGAGGCGGTACGCGAGGCGATGCTGCCGCAGGTGCGTCAACTCGCGGCGCACATGGCGAACCGGGGGTAGGTCGAGGCGGGTCGGTCATGACGCCGAAACGGCGCGGCAGGGCTGCGCCGTTTTTGTTCGTCGCCCCTATCGCGAGGCGAAAATCGCCTTGGGTATCATGCCGTGGATACCTTTCGTGCCGTCAACGACCTGCGTCACGTGGTAGTCCACGGCCACGCTCGCGATCATGTAGGCTTCCTCGCGTGTCAGGTGCGAAAAACGCTTGGTAATGTCATCGATCGTCTCGCGAACGGCCATCTTCATGGCTTCATCGAGGTCGATGTGCAGCCCCATCACCATCCAGTGGGTCGGCGTCTCCGCGCGCGGCCAAGCCAGTTTCATGTCCTTGCGCACGATGAACTGGAACCGACCCTTGAGCCCGGTTTCGATCCCGGTCAGGTCGACCTCGCCATGCCCTTGCGCGGCGTGGGCATCGCCGACCGAGAACAGCGCGCCTTTGACGTGGACTGGGATGAACAGCGTCGTGCCGGCGACGAGATCCTTGTTGTCGAGATTTCCGCAATGGATGCCGGGAGGGCCACTGCTGATGCGGCCGAGCGTCAGCGGGGGTGCTACGCCCATGGTGCCGAAGAACGGCCGATTGACCGGGATGACAACGCCCTTGGCGATCTCGGCTGTCTTCTTGGCCTTGTCGATCGGAATGATGCGCTGCCAGAGATTGGGGAAGTCCTCCGGAATTGCACCGGCGCCGGGACGCTGGCGGTTGAAGCCGAAGTCATGGGCGAGATCGACCGAGATGATCCGCACCTCGAGAACGTCGCCGGGCTCGGCGCCTCGAACCTCGATCGGCCCGGTTAGAACGTGCGGCCCCGGACCGCGATCCTTGACCTCGCGGAAGATCTCGGCCTGGTAAGGCGGGATTGAACTTGCGGGCACGACACCTGATTTCAAGATGTCCTCCGGGGTCAACATCGACACCGTTTCGACGGTGACAAAGTCGCCGGAGTCGACGCTGAGCACCGGCTTCACGTTCGGCGCGAAGTGGCCGATGTGCACGGTTTTCGAGCTCGGCATCAACGTGTGCTCGGCCGCATCCGCGCTCGCGGTGAAGGCAAGCGCTGCGGCAAATCCCGCTGCCAGCTTTGGAACGAGACGGCTCGTGCAGAACGTCATGCGGTCCTCCTGTGTGTGTGAACAGCGTAGTTGCCGAGGCTGGCATGTGCCGAGCGCGGTCGTCAATGTGGGGGCGGAAAGCCGGTGAGGCTGGGGTGGCCGGTCGTCAATCGCACAAGCGCCAAACGCGGGGTTGACCAGCCGCCGGAGCATTCCACATCGGCATCAGACACAGGTTGCCTTGAAGGGGCTGCGGTTTAGCGGTAAGCAGCCGCCATTATTCCCCTCGGCGCCGAAAGTCCCTGTCTTCCAGGGAGGCGCCGCCCTTCGTCCCTCTCAGGAGAACACCACCATGGCACGCAACAAGATCGCGCTGATCGGCGCGGGCATGATCGGCGGCACGCTCGCCCATCTGATCGGCCTCAAGGAACTGGGCGATGTCGTCCTGTTCGACGTCGTGGACGGCGTGCCGCAGGGCAAAGCGCTCGACCTCGCTCAGTCCGGCGCCGTCGAAGGCTTCGATTGCAACCTGCGCGGCACCAACGCCTATGCCGACATCGAGGGCGCCAACGTGTGCATCGTCACCGCCGGCGTGCCGCGCAAGGCCGGTATGAGCCGGGACGACCTCCTCACCATCAACCTGAAGGTGATGGAGCAGGTCGGCGCCGGCATCAAGAAGTACGCGCCGAACGCATTCGTGATCTGCATCACCAATCCGCTGGACGCGATGGTGTGGGCTCTGCAGAAGTTCTGCGGCCTGCCGCGCAGCCACGTGGTCGGCATGGCCGGCGTGCTCGACACGGGCCGTTTCCGGATGTTCCTCGCCGAGGAGCTGAAAGTGTCGGTCGAGGACGTGTCGGCCTTCGTGCTCGGCGGTCATGGCGACGACATGGTGCCGCTGACGCGCTACTCGACCATCGGCGGCATCCCGCTGCCCGACATCGTGAAGATGCGCATGATGACGCAGGAGAAGCTCGACGCCATCGTCGACCGCACCCGTAAAGGCGGCGGCGAGATCGTGTCGCTGTTGAAGACCGGCTCGGCGTTCTACGCGCCGGCATCGTCTGCCGTGCAGATGGCCGAGAGCTATCTGAAGGACAAGAAGCGCATCCTGCCGGCCGCCGCTCATCTGACCGGCGAGTACGGCGTAAAGGGTCTTTATGTCGGCGTGCCGATCGTGATCGGCGCGGGCGGCGTCGAGCGGATCATCGAGATCGACCTGAACTCGGCCGAGCGCGGCATGTTCATGAAGTCGGTGGAGAGCGTGAAGGGCCTCGTCGAGGCGTCGATCAAGATCGCGCCGCAGCTCGGAGCTTGATGAGCAAAGCGTAGGGTGCGGTAGCGAAGCGTACCGCACCGTACTGCTTGCACTTCCCATGCGGTGCGGTACGCGCCGACGCGCTACCGCACCCTACGTTCTCGCGAGGTTCGAATGATAAAGAAGCCAATCGATACCGCCGGCAAGGTGGCCGGCGCGCCGTATTCCGTCGCCATCGACACCGGGTCGGTCGTGTACGTGTCCGGCCAGGTGCCGCTCGACGCCAAGACGGGCAAGCTCGTTCCCGGCGGCATCAAGGAGCAGACCGAGCAGGTGTTCGCCAATTTGCGCGCCGCGCTGCAGGAGGCGGGGCTGTCGCTGCATCACGTGGTGAAGTCGACGGTGTTCATGTCCGATCTCGGCGAGTTCGGCGCGATGAACGAGGTCTACGCAAAGCAGATGCCGGCGCCGTTCCCGGCGCGCTCGACTGTGCAGGTCGCCGCCCTGCCGCTGGGCGCAAAGGTCGAAATCGAAGTGGTGGCGGTTCGTTAGCAGCAGTGTCAGACCCTCCGGGTCCGACACTGTACGCCTTCGCCTGCTTTTTCCCTCCCCGTCGTGCGGAGCACGCTGCCGCGTGACGGGCGGAGGTGGCCCGGCGGGGTAGCGGAGCTTACCGCGCCAATCGAACACAATCCGGTTGGAGCCTGATCGTTCGAGGTGGAAGCGTCCTTGCTACCACCGAGAGCGTTACTCAGGTTGGCTGCGGGCGGCTGCGTCATCGCGCTAGCGGTGCTGCGGGCTTGTGCAGGAGCGGACACGACCAGATCGGTGG
>CANJPN010000349.1 GCA_947475855.1 Bradyrhizobiaceae bacterium | reverse complement strand
CGCGAAGGTGGCGGAGTCTAGTCTGGGCTCGGCGGGCACGCTGCATCTGGCCACGATGGTGCCGGCAGCAGACTGGGGCGTGAGCCTGACACACGTCTATCTGGCGGAGGACATCGCCAAGCCGGTGCTGCGGATCATGGAGGGCCGGGTGAAGCCGCCGGCGGGTGCGGGCCTGGGCGTGGAGGTCGACGAAGCCGCGGTGAAGAGGTTCCAATTGAAGTAGGGCGTGTAGGGTGCGGTAGCGCGTTTGCGCGTACCGCACCGATCTGCGGCGAAACGGTGCGGTGCGCTTCGCTTACCGCACCCTACGGCTTCGGCTTACTCCGCCGCTTGCTTGTGCCCGGTGTCGCGATCGTAGCTTGCAAGCAGGTGATCGACGAGGGCTGTGCCGCCGGCCCAGTCGAAGGTGCGGAACGAATGGCCGGTGGTTACGAACCGCGCGCCGGCATAGAACATCTCGTACTGCGTGTGACGCGAGGCGAACTCCGAGCCGATCGCATCCCAGGCCGCTTTCAGAACCTTGACCTTCTGGTCTGCATCCATGATCGGCGAACGCTGGGTCAGCTTGATGATTTTGCTCAGGTCTGGATCGGACCAATCGTCGACCGAAGACGGCAGCATGATCAACGAGCCGCCGGCGAGATCGCGGATCAGGTTAACGAGCCTGGGGTAGAGGTCCTGTGTCAGAACTTGCGCCGAATATAGCATGTGCCGGTTCGGGCACCACCATTCGCCCCAGTGATAGCCGGAGGCTTCCATGCCCGAGAGCATGCCATCGACCATGCCGACGTGGGCTGACAGATAGCCGAGCTGCTCACGCACTTGCGGAATGTTCGTCGTCCCGATGGCCTCGGTGATTTTGCGCGCGAGTGCGACGAGGAACTTGATCTTCACCGACAGGCGGATCTGTGCCTGATAATTCTGGAAGACGTGGCCCGGCGTGCCGTGGAACTGGTTGAAGCACATTTCCACATTGTTGTGTACGAAAACGCGATCCCACGGCACCTTCACGTCGTCGAAGTACATGAGCGCATCGTTCTCGTCGAAGCGGGCGGAGAGCGGGTTGTCGTAGACGGAGACGGCGTGTTGCTCGTAGCTTTTGCGCGAGAGAACCTTCAAGCCCTTGGCGTTCATCGGCAGCGCACAGGAGAATGCCAGCTTCTCCTCGCCGGGTTTCAGCGGCTGAAGGTTGGCGACGAACACTTCGTTCGCCATGATCGAGGAAGTGCCGAGCATCTTGGCGCCGCGGATGGTGATGCCGGAGCTGTCTTCGTCGACGACTTGGGCGACGAGTTCTTCGACCTGGTCGCCCCAATCCTTCGAGCGGTCAGCCTGCGGATTGATGATCACGTAGGTGAGGAAGTGGTCCTCGCGTGCGGCCCAATCGACGTAGTCCGCGAAGGCCTTGGCGCGATTGGGATCGTATTTGTTCCAAACGTCCATGCCGACGCGCTGGCCAATGAGCGCGGATGCAAGATGGTCGGGCGAACGTCCAAGAAAGCCATAGCTGCATGCGGCCCACGCTTGCAGCGCCTTGCGGCGCTTGACCATCTCGTCGAAGTTGCGGGGGAGCGCCCAGGCTCGATTGACGCGCTTCGTTCCGCCTTCGGGCAGGAACGTCATCATCTCGATGTTCTCAGGGCGGGCCTGGAAATCATAGAGGTCGGCGGCGGATTGGCAGGAATTACGGAAGGCCGGATGGGTTGTGACGTCCTCGACCTTCTTGCCGTTGATATAGACGGCGCGTCCGTCGCGCAGCGAGGCGAGATGTGCTGCTCCGGTTTTGCAAGGTGCTGACATGGGGGGCTCCTGTTGGTGAACTCTGCCGGTCCGTTCAAGCCGTCATGGCCGCCCCGGATCGCTGTCCGGGGTAAACTGTGGCGGCCATCCACGACACATCGATTATTCTGCGGCTTTCAACTCGTCAGTCGGGTCTCATTGCATGAACGAATTCCCTGCCTTCACGGTGTCGTGGATGGTCCGCCTTCGCGAACCATGACGACGTTTGGATTGTGGGGCGCAAACCGAGAGGCGAAACGTGTCGGGTTCACTCAGACCAATCCGTCCTTGCCCTTGATATCTCCGGCGGCGAGGCCGCCGATGCGATGGTTGAGCTGGCCGTGGTTGGCGTAGGCGCAGATTATCGCAAGTTCATTGGGCAACGGCGCATCGGGCAGCGTGATCGAGATGCCGTCATAGTGCGAGCGCACGTAGAGCGCGTCCTTGTGGGCAAGCGGAATGTCGATCGTGGAGCCGGGCGCGGCACGTTTCGTAAACGACGAGATCCACGCGATGCCGCCGCCGGCTGCCTCACGCATGACGTTGCCGAAAACTGTGGTGAGCATGGCCGAGCCGTGCTGCTGCTCGCCCGCGATGCCGATGATCGCGGCCTTGCCGTAGCTTTCCGGTGCGTAGGGCTTCAAGAGCGAAACGGCATGTGCGGTGATCTCGCGGCCGAGCGCTTCGCTGGCGGCGGTGATCGGCCCGAGGTCGTCGACCCATCGTCCGGCGTACGGGTTGGTTATGATGGCGGCGACGGCGACCTTGCGGAGTGGTGGCGCAGCCGGCCGGCCGGCTTCGCTGCGGACTTCATCGACGAAGCTCAGGATCTTGCGGATCTCGATCTGCAATTGCGCCTCCCTGGCGACGCGGGGCAAAAGCTGGCCTCCGCACAATGGCGTACAGAATTACCTAAGTAAGTTAGCTTTTCAAGGGAGTTGTTTGGTGGTAGGGATCGGGGCCGGAAAATGCACTGCGGAGGACTTTGTTGGCACGTATCCGGACATCATCGAGCGAGCAGGCGCGTGTGGCGTCCGGCCGTCGAGTAAGGGCGGGCTCTTCGAAGGCTGAAACCTCGATCGGGCGGCGGGAGAGAGAACGACGCTCCGAGCCGTTGCCGTCACTCACGGTTTCGCGGCCGGAGCTTCTGACGCACGGCTCGGATGGTGAATTCAGGCGGCTGGTGCACGGGCTGTTCAGCTTCATGGCGAGCCACGAGGAGATCCGCGCCGGTCATGCGCGGGTCATTGGTCTTGCGGGCATCGAATACACGGTGCTGATCTCGATCGCGCATCTGGCGCAGGGCGGCGATGTGAGCGTGTCTGGGGTGGCGCAGCACTTGCGGCTCACTGGGGCGTTCATCACGAACGTCTGCAATCGGCTCGTGTCGCTCGGCCTCGTCGACAAGTCTGTCGACGCGAATGATCGCCGGCGCGTCGTCTTGACTGTGACGACGGAGGGCCGGCACCGGCTCGCCAAGCTCGCGCCGACGCAGCGTCAGGTCAACGACGTGGAGTTCGGGTGCCTGTCGGCGAAGGAATTCGCCGGTCTCGTCGACATCATCGAGCGGTTGGTCGAGAGCGGCGAGAAGGCCGTGGCGCTGCAGCGGTATCTGGCACAGGGGAAGTAGGGCGGGTAACTCGTTTTGCCTGGCTTTTGGCGTAGAGATGGCGGGTTACGCTGCGCTAACCCGCCCTACGGGCCTTATTCCGCGGCCTCTTTGTCGGCCATCGGCATCTTGGAGATGGGGCATTCGGCCCACAGCTCGGTGAGCGAGGCGACGAGGTGATCCATGTCGGCGTCGGAATGCTGCGGCGTCGGCGTCAGGCGCAAGCGCTCGGTGCCGCGGGGGACCGTGGGGTAATTGATCGGCTGCACGTAGATGCCGTAGCGCTCGAGCAGCGTGTCGGAGACTGTCTTGCAGCGGACGGGATCGCCGACGAAGACAGGAACGATGTGGGCCGGGTTGTCCATCACGGGGAGGCCCGCTGCGTGGAGGCGCTTTTTCAATGTGCGGGCGCGTTCCTGGTGGCGGGCGCGCTCAAGCTGGCTCGACTTGAGGTGGCGAACGCTGGCGAGTGCGCCGGCGGCGATCGCTGGCGCCAGCGACGTCGTGAAGATGAAGCCCGCGGCGTAGGAGCGGATCGCGTCGCAGAAGTCCTTGCTGCCGGCGACGTAGCCGCCCATAACGCCGAAACCTTTGGCCAGCGTGCCGTTGAAGATGTCGATGCGCGCGGCCTGGCCGTCGCGTTCGGCTATGCCGCCGCCGCGCGGGCCGTACATGCCGACGGAGTGCACCTCGTCGATGTAGGTGAGCGCGTTATACTTCTCGGCGAGGTCGCAGATCTGTTCGACGGCGGAGATGTGGCCGTCCATCGAGTACACGCTCTCGAATGCGATCAGCTTGGGCAGCGAGGGATCGGTTGCCTTCAATAGGCGCTCAAGGTCGGCGACGTCGTTGTGCTTGAAGATCTTCTTGGGGCCGCCGCCGTGGCGGATGCCTTCGATCATGGAGGCGTGGTTCAGCTCGTCGGAGAAGATGACGAGGCCTGGCAGCAGCTTGGTGAGCGTCGACAGCGTCGCGTCGTTGGCGACGTAGGCCGAGGTGAAGAGCAGGGAGGCTTCCTTGCCGTGCAGGTCGGCAAGCTCGTCCTCGAGCTCGACATGATAGTGCGTTGTGCCGGAGATGTTGCGGGTGCCGCCGGAGCCCGCGCCACCGGTGTCGATCGCCTCATGCATCGCGGAGCGAACGGCGGGGTGCTGACCCATGCCGAGATAGTCGTTCGAGCACCAGACGGTAATTTTGCGTGTCGCGTCGCCTTCGAATTTGACAGCGTGTGGGAACTGGCCGCAATCGCGCTTGATGTCTGCGAAGACGCGGTAACGGCCTTCCTTGTGCAAAGCCTCCAAAGCAGCGGCAAAGCGGGCACGGTAATCCATCGTTCTCACTTCCCAACCCCGTTTGAAGCCCTCGGTCGGCGTGCTCGTCCGAGACGCGCACAGGCCGGTTCCCGGCGGGCATTCTTTCGACCACCGAGATTTAGACTTACACCAAATCCAAGGATACCCAGCGCGATGTCGCACGTCGAGTGCTCACGCATCTTTGATCTGCATCAGTCTCACGCGGGCTGGGGATGAAGTGCAGGAAGCGCGATTACGCAGGTACTCGTGAGCCCTGGAGCCGAAGCCTCGCGACTTGCGCGAATTGTCATTAGTCGACTGATTTCATTTGAATTATTTCTGGGCGGCCTCAGCTTCCCTTGAACTTCGGGGCGCGTTTGCCGTGGAAGGCTTCGACGCCTTCCTTGAAGTCCTCGGACTGGCGGAGGCGGGAGTAGTTGTAGCCCTCCAGCTCGATGGCGATGGACAGAGAGGCATCCTCGGTTTCGTTGAGCAGCTTCTTGGCGGTGCGCTGGGCGAGCGGCGAGAATGTCCGCAGCTCGGCGACGAGGGCGTCGGTCGCTTTCTCGAGTTCGGCGTCCGGTACCATTTCCGTCGCCACACCCCAGTCGAGCGCCTGCTTCGCGGTGATGCGCTTGGACCGCATCACGATGTCCTTGGTGCGGGTAATGCCAACCATCTTCTGCAGACGCGCAGAACCGCCGGAACCAGGGATCTGGCCGAGCTTTTGCTCGGGAAGTGCATAGAGGGTCGTCTCGGAAGCCAGCCGGAAGTCGCAGGCGAGCGAGATCTCGAAGCCGACGCCGAACGTGTAGCCGCGGTTTGCGACGATCACGGGTTTCGCGCAACGGGCAGGGGCGGCGATGTTCCAGGCGAGCTTGGAGACGTGTTCGGGGGAGGCTTCCATAAAGCCTTTGATGTTGCCGCCGCTCGAGAAGTGCTGGCCGACGGCGCGCAGGACGATGACGCGGACGCGGGCGTCGGTATCGAGTGTTTCGAAGACGAGGCGAAGCTGTTCGCGCTCGCCCATCTCGATGACGTTGAGCGGCGGGCGGTCTAGGACGATGTCGGCGCGCTCGTTCTCGATGTCGATCTCGACGCGGAAGCCGTCGAGCTTGGCGAGGCGCGGATCGGCGAAAGTCATCGTCTGGGTCATCGTCATGGTGTCTCGATTCGCGTAATGTTGAATACTTTACCTGAGCATAGATTGTGTAGGATAGTCCAATCGATAGAGCACTATGGTGGCTGTGGTTTGTCCAAGGGGTTCTTTGTGTCGCCCGTTATCGGGAGCGCTGGCGACGTCAGTAAAATGATCTGGTACCCGAGGTGCTCACCAGGTGTTGTTCCATTAAAGACTTGTATTTGGAGTTGGGTATGGCTGAAGATCAAGGGACTGTTTCACGGCTCGTCGAACTGGAGGTCCAGAACCAGATCGATAAGAAGTTCGAGGTGGAATTCCAGAAGCATGCCGACGCGTTCAAGAAATCTTTTCAAAATGATGTCGACAGGTTCCGCTCAACGGTGAAAAAGGTTGGTGCTGCCATATTGGGGGTGCTCGGGATTGGTGCGATTTCCAACGTTTCTGAGGTGCTGAGCGTTCCCAGCAAAATCAAGACGGCTGTATCAACGCAGATTGAAGAAGCAGTAAAGCAAAAGGATGTTGCGGGAAATTATGTGGCTCGACTAAAGTCGCTCTATGCGGAGAGTCTTGTTTATTCCATCGAAATCGCAAATGCAGACGGCAAATCTAACGATGAAGATGGTGACCAGCCTGAAGTGAAGCGCTCCGTCACGAAGGCTCTGTTCCGTTCCAATGTAGCGCTATCCTCTAAGCCAAGGCGCCAGCCAGACAGGATCGCGGCGTGAGCTCGTGTCCGTCGCGCTCGATCATGCGGCGCCAGCCGAGGTAGCTCGGCAGATATTTCGACGCCACGCCTTTG
>CANJPN010000348.1 GCA_947475855.1 Bradyrhizobiaceae bacterium | reverse complement strand
GTCGCTGCTCATCCCCCGCCGCACCATCGACCGCCATGGCAACGAAACCGAGATCCTGACCAAGGGCCGCCACGATCCCTGCGTCGGCATTCGCGCCGTCCCCGTCGGCGAAGCCATGATGGCCATCGTTCTTGCAGACCACTTGCTCCGCCACCGCGCGCAGTGTGGCTGATGGCGAATCCGTAGCAGGAGCCGACAGCCCTCCCTTCAGGACCACCCTCATGCCAGCCCTTTCCTCCGTCCAAGCCCTGGTATTCGACGTCTTCGGCACGGTCGTCGACTGGCGCTCGAGCATCATCCGCGACCTCACTGCGTTCGGGGCGCAACGCGGTATCACGGCGGACTGGAACCGCTTCACAGACGATTGGCGTGCGCTCTATCAGCCAGCCATGGACGAGGTCCGTTCCGGTCGTCGCCCTTGGACGATCCTCGACGTGCTCCATCGGGAGAGCCTCGTCGTCCTGCTTGAACGGCACCGGATCGATGGCTTGAGCGACGCCGATATCGACCGCCTCACCCGCGCCTGGCACCGCCTCGATCCCTGGCCCGATGTCCTTCCCGGACTGGCGCGGCTCAAGCACCGTTACATCATCGGCCCCATGTCGAACGGCAACGTCGGCCTTCTCACTCGCATGGCAAAACATGCGAAACTTCCCTGGGATGTCATCCTCGGCGCGGAAACCGCACGCGCCTACAAACCCCTTCCCGAAAGCTACTTACGCAATGCAGCGCTGCTCAATCTGGAACCAGCCCAGGTCATGCTCGTCGCCGCACACAACAGCGATTTGAAGGCTGCCCAGGCGGCAGGCTTCGCAACCGGCTTTGTGGCACGACCGACCGAACATGGCCCTGGTCAGACAAAGGATCTTGCGGCAACGGGCAACTGGGACGTCGTCGCCACCGACTTCACGAACCTTGCCGATAAACTCGGCTGCTGATCCTCGCTGAGGCATTTGGCCATCAGGCGATCTGGCGTGGTAGTGATTGAGTGCACCCAGAGAATTCGGGTGTCCCCCAACTGGATTCCTTGCGCGAGCGCAACCATGATACCGCTGTCCATTCTCGACCAGTCCGTCGCTACTGCAGGCCGCTCCGGCGGCATCGCCATCCGCAATACCATCGAGTTGGCAAAAGCATGCGAGGGCCTTGGTTATAAGCGCTTCTGGGTATCCGAACATCACAGCCACGGCTCGATCGTCGGCACCGCACCTGAAGTCCTGATCGCCGCGATCGCGAGCCAGACCAAGTCGATCCGCGTCGGTAGCGCTGGCGTTATGCTGCCGCACTATGCGCCGCTCCACGTCGCCGAACAGTTCCGCGTGCTCGATGCAATCGCACCCGGCCGGATCGATCTCGGCCTGGGCCGCGCCCCAGGCTCCGACGGCCGCACAGCGTATGCGCTAAACCCCATGGCCAACGAGCGGCCGAACCAGTTCGTCTCCGACATCCGCGACCTGCAATGCTGGCTCACTGGATCGCCGCTGCCCGAAGGCCACCCCTTCGCGCAGGTCAAGTGCTTTCCTCAGGATGAAACCGTCCCCGAAGTCTGGATCCTCGGCAGCTCAGACTACGGCGCCCAGGTCGCAGCCTACTTCGGCCTGCCCTATGCCTTCGCCTGGTTTTTCACCGATGGCCGCGGCGGCAAGGAAGCCATCGAACTCTACAAGAGCACGTTCAAGCCGAGCGAAAGACTTCCAGAACCGCATCCCGCAATTTGTGTGTGGGCGCTCGCCGCCGAAACCGAAGCCGAAGCACTCCGCCAATATCAGTCACGTGCCCGCACACGCCTCCTGCGGGATCGAGGCATCTTCGCATCCCTCGAACCGCCCGATGTCGCCGGCGGCTACGACTATTCCGACGCCGAGCGCGCCCGCCTCGTCCAACTCCGCCAAAGCGCCATCGTCGGCAACGCAAGCCAGGTCGCCGACGGCATTGAAAAGCTCGTAAAGCATCTCGGTGTGAGGGAGATCGCCATAGTCACCTGGGCCTACGACGAGGAAGTCCGCCACGAAAGCTATCGCCTGATCGCAAAAACGATGGGGCTGACGCCAAGACCTGCCTGACACTTTTTGCCATTTCCCTTGACGATGAGCGCCGCGAGTAGGGTGATGTGGGGATCAGAAACGTCTTCATCACCTTTCCATCTCCCCCTCGCGCAGGGCAAAACTCAACGACGGAGCCAAAATCATGTCCAGCACTCCTGACCTCTCCGGCAAGTCGGTCATCGTCACGGGCGCGGGAAGCGGCCTCGGGCAGGCGATGACATTAGGCCTGACTCAAGCCGGCGCAGCGGTGCTGGCGCTCGATGTCGCCGGCGACCGCTTGCAGGAAACCGCCAAGCGAGTCGCAGCCGCCGGTGCGAAAGGAAAGATTCATCCGCTCGCCTGCGATGTCCGTTCGGAAACCTCGTGCGCTGCGGCTGTGGCAACGGCAAAGGAAAAGCTCGGTGGCCTAACCGGGCTCGTCAATTGCGCCGGCCTCGGCATGGCTTACTTGCGGCCCGATGCATTCGCCAAGCGGCCGAAGTTCTGGGAAGCCGATCCCATCCGCTGGTGGGACATGATGGACGTCAATGTCCGCGGCCCATTCTTGCTCACCCGTGCCGCGATGCCCGCACTTATCGCGAATGGCTGGGGCCGCGTAGTCAACGTGACGACTAGCTTCAACACCATGATCATGGCCGGCAACATGCCCTATGGCCAATCGAAGGCCGCGCTCGAAGCAGCCTCCGCGAGTTGGGCCGGCGATGCAAGCGGCACCGGCGTGACGGTCAATATTCTCGTCCCCGGCGGCGCTGCCGACACCGCACTCGTCCCTCAGGATTCTCCGTTCGATCGCACGAAGCTCGTCAAGCCGGATGTCATGGTCGCGCCCATCGTCTGGCTGATGTCCAACCTGTCCGACGGCACCACCGGCATGCGCTTCGTCGGCAAGAATTGGGACCCGGCGAAACCTTGGCAAGAGTCGATGCAGATATCGAGCGCCCCGATCGCCTGGCCCGACCTCGCCGCGGCGGCCGGCGAAGGCCAATACCGCCGGCCGGATTAGAGCGCGATGCATCTGACTTCCCCGCTTCCGGGGAGGTCTGCGCGGCACGATTTTTCGAACGTTTCGAAGAATCGTTCGCCGCTTCGGGTGGCGGTGCTCCTACGACGAGCAGCTGAAATCAACGCAATCACTCACCCGGCTTCAGATACTTCCCCATCGCGTCCAGCACCGCTTGTGGCTGCTTCATGATCTCGACGAAGCCCTTCTGCACCTCGTCGGGCGTGATGTAGGCCATATCGATCTTCGCCTTGCCGGCGTCCGCCATGAACGCCGGATCCGCCACCGTCTTCTGCAAAGCATCCCGCAGCACTTTCAGTCGCTCGGCCGGCACGCCCGCGCGCACCGCGAACCCGCGCCCGATCTGCAGCGGAATGCCACGGATAGCCATCAGCGACTTGCCGACGGGATCATCGGTCAGCGTCTCGTCGATCGGCAGATCGTTGAAGCCGGGCACCTGCGCGCGCGCACGCACGACCGGCCGCACCGCGCCCCGATCGACACCAGACTTGATCGTCGTCGCCAGCGCAGCCCACACATCGACTTCCCTGCGCTCCACCGCGAGCAGGATGTCGCTGTTTGCAGCATACCCCGACACGAGCTTGAACTTCGCCCCGGCAAATTCCTTCAGAAGCAGCGGCATGTCGTGCGCGTTCGAGCCCGGCCCCGTCGTCCCCACGATCAGTTCCTTGCCTGACGCCTTCAATTCGGCGAACGTCTTGTAGGGTACATGATTGCCGAACGACAGCATCGAGCCGTCCGAGCCCGACGACCCCAGCCATTCGAACTTCGTCAGATCGAATCGCACTTGCGGCAGTTTCGAAAGCTGCGCCAGCGCGACGTTGGGATTGACCGCGAGGATTGTCAGCCCGTCCGGCTCCGCCACGTTGTATACATGCCCCGTCGCCACGAGATGCGCGCCGCCAGGCATCTGCACCGTCACGACGCTTGGATTGCCGGGAATATGGCGGCCGAGATACTGCCCGACGAGTTGCGCCGCAACGGTGAGACTGCCGCCCTTCGCACCGACGACAACCGAGACGGTCTTGCCCTTGTAGAAATCGCTTTGCGCGAGCGCGGCACCAGGCAGAGCCATCGCCATCACGGCAGCAGCCACCGAAGCGAACGACGTGATAACTTTCATGTCTTCCTCCCTTTTTTCTTTTTGGGTACGCCGGAAACGCAGAAAGGCTTCTGCCGCACGACATCGAAGATATCGGAGGACCGCTGGCCCGGCACCTGGAAAATCGGCGGTGCGATTACTCAGATCCCGCGCGTATGTCTCAGTCAAAGGTACGTCGCCGCCAGATCCACTGTCGTGCGGTTGCCGACATGGTCGAAATTCTCGATCAGCCATTCGTCCGCGGCAGCCCGGCCGGCGTCGCGCAACTGCGTGAGGAACTCCCATGACGGATCGAGTTTCGAATCCGCGCCGAAACGGCCCATCACCTCGTCGTTCCGGATCGCGTGGATCATCATCCGCTTGTAGCGCCCGTCGTCGATCGCCTCGTCCTCGAGCAATCGTGTCACGAACGCAATCGCCCGCATCTCGCGCATCAGCGACGAATTGAACGATATCTCGTTCATCCGGTCGAGAATCTCCGGCGCGGTCTTCGGCAGTTCTGCGCGAACGATCGGGTTGATGTGCACGATGATTACGTCCTGCGAGGCACCGCGATAGATCAGCGGAAAGATCGCGGGGTTGCCCATGAACCCGCCGTCCCAATAGTGCTCTCCGTCGATTTCCACCGCCTTGAACAGATACGGCAGACACGCCGACGCCATCACCGCATCCGGTGTGATCTCCGCATTCTCGAACACGCGGATCTTGCTGGTGCGCACATTGGTCGCCGACAGGAAAAGCCGTGTGGCGTGGGGGCACGTGCGCAGCCGGTCGAAGTCGACAACCTTGGTCAGAACGTCCTTCAATGGATTGATGTCGAACGGATTGAGCTGATACGGCGACCACATCCGCGTCACCGCGTCGAACATCACGTGTCCGAGCGAAAAGCCGCTGTTCCACGGACTGTCCTGTCCGCCCCCACCGGGCCACTTGCCGATGCCGAGCGGATTCCACATCCGGGCCGTGCGGCTCACCTCGCTCCAGAACTCGGTGAGCTTCGCGCGGCCACCATCATAGCCGCCCTCGGATATGCCGATCGCCATCACGACAGCGTTCATCGCGCCGGCACTCGTGGCGCTCACCGCGTCCGGCGCGAGCCGCCCGTCCTCGAGCAACCGGTCGAGCACGCCCCAACCGAATGCGCCGTGAGCGCCTCCCCCCTGCAGAGCAAGATTGACAGGCTTGCGATCACCCCGCGCAGCGATCTGCTCAGGGGTGCACGCGGTCTGCGAGGCCGTCTGAACTGCTTCCTTCCCCGCGCGCCCCGATCCAGTCTTTCGGGCCTTCGTCGACGGCTTCGACGCATCGCCTGAACCTGATGGCTTTTTGACTTCGCGCCGCATGAAATACCTTTCGAGGTCGCACCGACCATCGGCACGACTGCCTGTTTGAGCATTCTCCGGATAAACACGCCACGAACATAAGGCCGGCCGACAAGCTCCATGGCTGCCAGAAGAGGCCAGCGGCGAATTCCAGCATTGATCGCAGAGCGCAAGCCTTCTGCGATACCTATCATGTCAGCCGGAGATCATCAGCACGGCCTGCTGCACCGCAACAATTTCCATTCGAAACAAGCGATTTAAGGCGCAATCGCCCATGATTGGATCAACATTGCAACATTAGCTTCACCAACTGCATCGCTGCATCTTGCATTCCACAGCCCAACCTCGTAGTTCATTAAGAAAGTGCGACCAGCAGTGCGAATTTTGCCGCGAAACAGCAAATTCTTGCGAAGGGACACGGTAGAAAAGAAATCCGATGATGTTCCGCCTCGACGGCTTCACAGGATTGAGAGGGAGGTCGGGCGGCTCGGCACGACGTCGCGCCCGGTCGGTTACGCTCGCGATTTCGACCATCGCCACGATGGCCCTCCCGCTGACAATCACCGGTCACGTAGTCGCTCAATCTCCGAACGCACCTGTTGCTCCACCGCAAACATCGCTGCAAGCCCCAACGCCGACTTCAACGCTGTGCAAAGCCCCGCGCGACCTTGTGCGCCTTACGATCCCGCTTGAAGCCGTTAAGAATGCCATGGCCCGCGACGGCGATTTCCGCATTGTCGCCCTCGGATCTTCGAGCACACAGGGCGCCGGCGCGAGCAGCCCCAAGATGTGCTATCCTGCTCAATTGGAAGCCGAGCTGAACCCCCGCTTCAGCCCAGATAAGCACTTTGAGGTCGTAAACCTCGGCGTCGGCGGCGAAATGGCCGACGATATGCTGGCCCGCCTCGATCGCGATGTGCTGTCGAAGAAGCCTGACCTGGTCGTCTGGCAGACCGGCGTCAATGACGCACTTACGTCTCGCTCGATTGACGAGTTCAGGATGGAGCTTGCCCAAGGCATCGACGCCATCCGAAATTCCGGCGCCGATGTCATTTTGCTCGACCTCCAGTATTACCCCCGATCCGAGCGGGTCGAGGGTTACAGGAACTATCTCCACACCATGTGGTCTGTGGCCCAGGAGAAATCCGTCCCGGTTCTC
>CANJPN010000347.1 GCA_947475855.1 Bradyrhizobiaceae bacterium | reverse complement strand
TCGCGCCGCTACATGAGCCTGGAAACGATGGCCGGCTTCTGCGATGATGCCACCGTCAGGCCGCCGGCAATCCCGGCCGCCTGACAATCCGAGCCGCGGCGCTCCGGATCATGCCTGTGGGCTTACACCACGTGTTGGGGCACTACCATACAGAGTATCAAGTTGGTCCCGGAACGGGATTTAGGGCGCCAACGGCGCTGTGCAGCGGGGCCTACCAATGAATACGATCGTTAAGATCGACTGCGACCTAGTGTCAGCTAGCATGTCCCAATCAAACGCTTTTTTCGAGCAGTTGGCGTCAGATCAGAGCGACGTCGTCCTCGATCTGCGGAACGTGGGAGCGATTGACGGTTCGGGACTCGGCGCGCTCTTGCATGTCTTCAAGCGCAAGCGTGCGCGCGGTGCGAATATGTCTCTGGCCAATGTCAGCGGACAACCGCGCCGGCTCCTCAGCGAACTGAAGGTGCTTAAATTGCTTGAGTACACTGGCGATGCCCTCGCGGTGGATAGCAAGCGTCGCATAACGCTCTCCAACGGCGCCTTGCAAGAACTCCCCGGCAACTCGGCAATTCCTATACGCTGACGACAGGCGTCAGACGTTTCATAATCAAGTCATGCTGGAAATCGCGGAAGCGATCGCAAGCGTCGCGAACAAGAGTGTCCACGAAATCCGTGGATGCTCTTTTTTCGTTTGACGGAAGTAGCGAGCCGAAAGCCTTTCATCGCGGCCATCGCCGGCTACGCGCTCTCGGCCTTCATCGGCGTATTCTGCGGCATGAAGATCCGCGCCAGCATCGGTATCACCAGCAAGCTGCAGATGGGTGACAGCAACATGCCGCCGACGATAACGCAGGCCAGCGGCTGTTGAACCTGGCTGCCAATTCCCGTCGATATAGCTGCAGGCACGAGACCGATACACGCAGATAGCCCCGTCATGAAGATCTGCCGCATTCGCGTTGACCCTGCGGTGATTATCGCTGTCTCGAGATCGATGCCTTCCTCGAGATTGTTGCGGATGTAGGAAACGAGCAGGATGCCATCCATCGCCGAGACGCCGAAAAGCGAGATGAAACCGACGGCAGCAGAAACGCTCATGTTCAGTCCGGCGATGTATAGCCCCAGAATGCCGCCAGCCACCGCGAACGGAATGCTGGAGAGCGCCAGAAGGCTGTCGCGCACGGTATTGAAGAGACTGTAGAGCAGCAGCAGGATCAGCAGCAGACTGAGCGGCACGATCACCATCAATCGCTTTTGCGCTTCGACGAGTGCGCCGAATTCGCCCGACCACTCCATGCTGTATCCTGGGGGCAGTGGCACATGCTTGGCGATGTGTGCTTGTGCCTCTGCAACCGTTGAGCCGAGGTCGCGGTCTCGCACGCTGTATTTGAGCGGGACGAAACGTTGGTTGTTCTCGCGGTAGATATACGCGGCGCCGGACTCGAGCTGCACGACGCCGAGCTCGCCTAGCGCGATATAAGCGGTGGGCCCGGACGTTTCGCCGGCCGGTATGGCCACTGGAATGGCCCGGATGGCGTCCATGTTGCGGCGGTATTGTTGGGCAAGTCGCACCGATAGCGCGAAGTTCATCTCGCCTTCGTAGACGCGCGTTACCTCTTGCCCGCCGATTGCAGCTTGGATGACCGCGTTGATATCGGCGACCGAGAGGCCGTAGCGGGCGGCCTTCGCGCGGTCTATGCGAATCACGAGGTTGGGCTGGCCGAGCAAGCTGAACACACCGGGATCGCGGACGCCCGGCACCTCCGACAGCTTGGTCTTCACTTCCTTTGATAGCCGCTCGAGCACAGCGAGGTCTGGTCCGAAGATCTTGATCGAGTTCTCGCCTTTGACGCCCGAGACCGCCTCTTCCATATTGTCTTGGATATACTGGGAGAAGTTGAAGTCTACGCCGATGAATTCCTCATTGAGACGCCGACTCAAGTCCTTGACCAGCTTCTCTTTTGTGAGCCCGGCAGGCCACTGGTCGGTCGGTCGGAGAGGGCAAAAGAACTCGGCCAGGAACGAGCCGTCAGGGTCCGTGCCCTCTTCGCCGCGCCCCTGCTCCGACACGACGGCCAGCACCGGCTGATAGCTCTTGATGATCTCCCGGATGCGCGCAACGGTGTCCATGCCGGCTTCGAGGGCGATCGTCGGCGGCAAGGTCGCCCTGATCCAGAGGTTGCCTTCCTCGAGCTTTGGCAGGAATTCGGTGCCGAGTCGGCTACCCAACCCGAACACGAACACCAGGAAGGCCAGGCCCGCCAATGCCGCCTTGCGCGCATTGAACACGACCAGCGGCAGAATCCGCGAGTAGACGCCCCGCAGACCGCGCACGACGAACGTCTCGACGTCCTGCACGTGTGCCGGCAAGAGCACCGAAGCCAGCACCGGCGTGACGAGAAACGTCGCAAGCACGGCGCCGATCAGCGCGTAGGCGTAAGTGCGCGCCATCGGACTGAAAATCTGGCCCTCGACACCGGTCATTGTGAACAGCGGAATGAAAGCCGCGATCGTGATCAGAACGGAGAACAGGATCGGCTTGTCGACTTCGATCGCCGCACGAAGGATGCGGTTGAACTTCTCGGTTAGTCCGCCGCCTATATCGTCAGACGCGGCCCTCACGTGGTGCGAGAGGTGCCGGTGTATGTTCTCGACCATGATGACGGTCGCATCGACGATTATTCCAAGATCGATTGCACCGACCGACAGCAGGTTCGCTGATTCCCCACGCCACACCGTGATCATCACGGCAAGTCCGAGCGCGAACGGAATGGTTGCCGCGACGATGATTGCGCACCGGAGGTCACCCAGGAACAACCACTGGATGATGAAGATCAGCACGATGCCGAAGACGAGGTTGTGCACCACCGTGTCGATGGTAACGGCGACGAGATCGCCGCGATCGTAGAATGCCTCGAGCTTGACGCCAGCCGGCAACGTGCCGTCGGTATTGAGCTTCTGCACGGCGGCGCGAACGCGGGACACCACGTCCATCGTGCGCTCGAGCTTCTGCATCAGCACGATGCCGGTGATCGTATTCGTCTTGTCGTCCCGCCCCGACATGCCCAGCCGCGGCTTGGCGCCGACTTCGATGCGCGCAACGTCGGAGACCAGAACCGGCACGCCGTTTCGCTGCGTCAGGACGACATTGCTGACGTCCTCGATGGTTCCGATCAATCCGAGACCACGGACGTTGACCGATTGCTCGCCGATCGCGATTGTGCGGCCACCCACGTTGGAGTTGGAGCTCGAAATCGCATTGATGACCTGCGGCAGCGTGAGCCCGAAGGAGATCAGCCGGTTGAGATCGATCTCGACCTGAAACTCCTTCGTGTCGCCGCCCAGCACAGCGACGTCGGCAACACCTGCGACGGTTCTGAGGCGGCGTTCGATGACCCAGTCCTGCAGCGTCTTGAGCTGCATAACGTCCATGCCCGGCGGGCCGGTCACTTGATAGCGATAGATCTCGGAGATGCCGCCTGCCGGGGAGATGACCGGCTGTACGCCTGCGGGAAGATTTGCGTCTTTCAGCCGGTTCAGCGCCTGCTGGCGAACGAAGTAGTAGTCCTGACCGTATTCGAATTGCAGCCGGATGAAGCCGAGCGCGAAAACCGTGTTCGAGCGAATGAATTTGAGGCCCGGCGTGCTCGACACCGCGATCTCGATCGGCATCGTGATATAGCGCTCGACCTCTTCGGGCGATTGCCCGGGCCATTGGGCGATGATCTCGATGATCGGCGGCGACGGATCGGGATAAGCTTCGATGTTGAGGCGAAGGTAGGTCGCCCAGCCTGCCGCCAGGAATGCCAAGAACATGATTAGTGCGAGCGGCCGACGCGAAAGGCAGGCTGCAATGATACTACGAAGCATTTGCGAGCCGTATCGTTCGGGCGTTCACTGGCGCCACTCGTTGTCGACGAAGATGGCACCGCGGCCGACGACACGCTCGCCGGCTGTAAGCCCCGAAATGATTTGGATCCGGTTGCCGGCCTCGGCTCCGATTTCGACCTTGCGTCGCTCGAATACCATCGCCTCGCGCTCCACCCAGACGGTTGCGAGGTTGCCTTCGCGGATCACCGCCTCGAGGGGGACGAGTGGCAGAATGGGAGTAGCGCCCGTCGTGATCTTGAACGACGCGAACATTTCAGCTTTCAGGGACATGCCCTGATTGGGAATCTCGGATCGCACCACGACCCGATGGGTCGTGGCATCCGACGCCGCGCCGATTGCGGTGATGCGTGCGCTGAACACCCTGTCCTTCAGCGCCGGCACGACGACTTCGAGCTCCTGCCCGACCTTCATGAACGGAATATCGTTCTCAGGCACGCTGGCCCTCAGCCACATCGTCGTGAGGTCCGAGATCGAGAAAAGGGGTTCGGGCGAATCCGACCGGACGTATTGACCCGGCCCCACCTTGCGAGTGACGACCGTACCCGCGATAGGCGAGGTGACCGTGAAGTAGGGGTCGATGATCCGGTCGCGCTCGATCTTGGCAATCTGCTCTTCCGTACGGCCCACCAACACGCGAAGTTTGTTGCGGGTCGCCTGCAATGTTCCTTCGGAGGTCTTCAGATCGGACTCGGCGCTGGAGAGGTCGCTCTTGGCTTGGTCGAGTTCGCGCGCAGACGTGGCCTTTGCGGCCAGTAGCTCCGACAAGCGGGCAACCGTCCGCTGGGTCAGCGCGAGCTGCGATTTGGCTTTTCCGACCCCCTGCACAGCCGCGATCAGGTCCGTCTGTGCCTGCACGACTTCGGGACTGTCGATCTCGAACAGCGGCGCTCCGCGCTCGATGGTGTCGCCGATGCGGGCGATCAGCTTGGTCACGCGTCCGGAGAACGGCGACAGGATCACGGTGCTGGCGTCTTCGTTGAAAGCGATCTGCCCGATCGCTGCCTTCTTAGTGCTGATCGCGGCAGCTTCGACCTTGACGATCCTGAGCTGCGTCATCTGGGACACGCGCACTCGCACCGTCTCGGGCGACGCTTGCGCGACCACACTGGCTACCACAGCATTGGCTGCCTTCGCGTCGTCACCTGCGATTGCGAAATTGTCTATGGCCGCGTCTGCCAGCGCAAGGCACCCGAGCAGAGCCGTCAACCTAGCGGCCTTGCAAGTGGCCCAATCAAAACTTCCCCTCAAGGCAGCTACTCCAAGAACCGATGTTGTCACTCGTGCGCGTGAGCCGAGGCCATTGCAATCTCGTGTTTCCACCAGCCGCCGCCAAGTGCTTGGAAAAGAGCAACTGTATTTGCAAGTCGTGAACTCTCAGCCTGTACCCGAGCCAACGAAGTTTGCAAATAGGCTTGTTGCGCAACCAGCAGGTTCGGCAGGCTGATTTGCCCTTGCTCGAGCTGATTTCGTAGCAGCTGAATGCTGCGGGCCGCAGCATTCTCTGCTGCTGCGGCGGCCGTCACGGCTTTGCTGTCTGCATCCAGCGCCACCAGGGTATCGGCGACGTTCTGAAAGGCCACGAGCACCACGCCGCGATACTGCTCGACGGCTTGAACAAGCGCTTCCTCGGCGGCTTTCTGCTTGTAGTACAGCGATAACCCGTCGAACATCGGCTGAACGACGTCTCCTGCGATCGTCCAAAGGGCGGTGCCGCCGCCGAAGAGTTTCGAGAATGCGGAAGCCGCGCTGCCGACATTTCCGGCGATCTTGATTTGCGGAAGCCGGTTGGCGATCGCGATACCGACCTGGGCGTTGACCACATGCACGCTCGCCTCGGCGACCAGGATGTCGGGCCGTTGGCGGACGAGGTCCGCCGGCAGGCTGACCGGCAGGTCGCGTGGCAACTTGAACGACTTGAGGTCGAACTCGTTGAAATTGTAGTCGGAAGGGAATGCACCGGTCAGCACGGCAAGCAGATTGCGCTGTTGGTTCATCTGCCGCTCAAGAGGTGGCAGGAGCAGCTTCGCTTGCGCTACCGCGGTTTCCTGCGCGACCACGTCCTGCGAGCTGATCTGTCCAACATTCTCTTGTCGTTTCAAGAGGTTGAGGACCTGTTCCTGAGCGTCTACGAGCCGCCGGGTGACGGCGATCTGCTCTCGGAATGACGACTCCTGAATTGCCGCCAGGGCGATGCTTGTCGTCACCGTGAGTATCGCGGCTTGCCGCCTGATTTGCTCGATTTCGACCTGAGTGTTGGCGACTTCGATCAGCCGTCGCGTGCCACCGAAAACGTCAGGTACGAAGCCGACGGTCAGCTGCGCGGTGTGAACGCTGTATATGCTGGCCCCCGATGCAGCATTCGAGGCTTGGCTCTCTGTCGGCACTTTCTGCCGCGTGAAGTTGTAGTTCGCGTCGACGGTCGGGAACAGAGCCCCGCGCTGCGCCAGCGCCATGGCCTGCGCCGCGCGGATCGCCGCCTCTTGAGCCTTGATGTCGGCGTTTTGAGCAAGGCCGCGTTGAATCAGGTTGTTCAGCCCGCGAGAACCCAGCAGCGCCCACCATTCAGCGCTCACGTCGGCTCCCAGATGCATGCGCTGAGCGCCCGTTCCGGACGGTTGCCGGCTGGCGGGCAGATATCCCGATACGGGCGGCGGGGCAGGAGACACGAAATCGGGTCCGACCGTGCATCCGGTGACAAGGCAGCACAAAGCAGCCGCGCCTGCCGGTAGCAGCCGTTGTCGGGCCCCCGATTTTGACGACGTGCGCAGCGCG